>JBGTEI010000297.1:0-4182 GCA_041747875.1 Pyrinomonadaceae bacterium
TTTTTTTCATAATATGTTGCCCTGAATTTGGAAAGTATACCCAATACGGTTTCACACGGCAAAGGGTTTACAATGTTTCCCATGGCTACCTCGCTAGGATGCCAATCCAATAGAATTATTTGGCTTTCGATCGTTGTTCAACATAAAATATGTCCTACACATCATAGATTGATTTCATCGATTTGTAGCTTCAAACTCGTTCTTAGCGGGTTGAATTAATAATATGAGACTTTATTTTTTTGCTCTAATAATGATCTTCCTTCCCGTTTCTATCGGAAGTAGCGCAACCCGCGAGGAATCGTCGTGCGGTCATCTAAATATTGAATGGGATCATCGCGATATGATTTGCGGATCACTCGAAGTGCCGGAAAATCATTTCTTACCCGCGTCTAAGAAGATAAAAATTTCATATGCGGTCCTCAAAGCGAAAAACCGGAAACCCCGTGCTGATCCAGTGATCTTTTTCTCAGGAGGACCCGGATCCAGTTCGCTAAGGAGCGGATTACTGAGATTTCTTTCAAATATGCCGATCAGGCAGGATAGAGACATCATTGCGTTTGACCAGCGGGGAATAAATCATTCAAGTGGATTGCCGGATATCGGTTTGGAAGTTTTCCAGGCTATGGCGGCTGATGTCGATATTGCGAAGGAACAGAAGCTAATTGAAACTATTCTAAAAAAATATAAAGAGAAATTTGAAGCGGATGGGATCGATCTAGCAAATTACAATTCAATTCAGAGTGCGCATGATGTTGCGTTGCTGATGAACTCGTTAAAATATGACAAATACAATCTTTTTGGTATTTCGTATGGAACGCGGCTCGCCAGATTGGTTCAGGATATGTTTCCGGAAAAAGTAAAAACCGTGATTTTGGATTCGCCAAACCTTATGACCGACGATTTTCTTATTGATCGAATAACAGGGTACTCGCGTGCAGCCGAAAAGATATTCAAATTTTGTGAGACCGACAAAGATTGCAGCGCAAAATATCCAAACCTTAGAACTGACTACGCTTCGTCGATCAAATCCCTGCAAACTAAGCCGCTGCGGATCGATGTTGAAGGCGACGCTTTCTATCTCAATTCTCAAGATGCTATGTTTTTCCTGCGCCATCGATTGTATCGGAATGATGCCAAAGAAGCGTTTCCGGCGTTTGTCGAGGCACTGAAGAATTCGGAAAAGAAACCAATTTTGGAAGCGATCATAAGCGAAAAAGAAGACGTTCAAGACGGTGGGTTTAATACGTCAATGTTTCTTGCCGTAAGTGTATTTGAAAGCATGAACGAGGCAAATACTTCTGACGTGATCAAAAACGTATATTCGCAGCATCCAAACTTTCCGGAGAAGCTCGGGTTTTTTACAAATTTGTATCAAGAAGGGATGAAATGGCATAACGGAAGACTTCCAATTTCCCAACGCAAATTTAACATTTCGTCGATACCGACAGTAATATTTGTGAATCAGTACGATCCCGTAACGCCGCCCGAAAACGGCCCGTTGTTTAAGGAAAAACTTACAAACTCCCGCCTTTATATTCTGGATGAAGCGGGACACAGCGGTGGGGATAACGACTGTAAAATGAAAGTAATGACCGCGCTGATGGATGATCCGGCGTTTGACCCAACGGCGAAATGCCTGCGGCTATATAAACCGTCGAGTGATCCGGAGCACAAAAACTAAGTACCGAATTTTTCTACAAAAGTTAATTTTTCAAAGTCATCAGGCTTGCGAATATTTCTAATCCATCCCAAAGATTTTGTATTCGAATATTCTCATTTTCCGCATGCTGATTGTTGTCGTAATTGGCGATCGGAACCGTGATGCACGGTACACCATCCAAAGTTTCGGTAATTATCGAGAGCGGAAGACTCCCGCCGAGCGTTGGAAGTGTGACGATCGGTTCTCGGGAAGCGCTTTGGACAGCATTGATCACGCTTAACGAGATCGGGAGGTCCATTTTTGTCCGCTGTGCATTGTATCCGCCGTTCTCTGATTGAAACTTGGCGATCAAAGGGTATTTGAGTCGTTCTGCCGGGGTCGGCGTGTGATCTACAATGTGAAATCCCTGTTTCTCGATGTGTTTCCTGAGTTTTTCAATTTGACGTTTATGATCGTTGCCTTTTACAAGACGTAGACCCAAAACTACATTCGCCTCAGCCGGAATTACATTTCTTGCAAGTTTTCCAACATCGCCGGTTTTCATGCCGTTGATATTCAGCGATGGGAGATTTATCTGTTCTAACAGACTTTTTCCCGCGCCCTCGCTCAGGCTGAGTCCAAGGTCCTTTTTTAATTGTTCGTCGTATTGAGGCGCAGCTTTGATAGCTGAAAGTTCCGCTTCGGTCAGAGGTTCGACATCGTCGTACCAACCGTCGATCAAAACCTTTCCGTCATTGTCTTTCATCGACGACAAAAGCTGAACGAGTCTGAATCCGGGGTTCGGAGACCAGTTTCCGTAGTGGCCGCTGTGAAGTGCTCGATTTGCACCGTAAAGTGTAATATCAGCAGAAGTCACGCCGCGAACACCAAAAACCACGTGCTTTCTTCCGGACTGGTGCACCGGCCCGTCGCAAATTATCCATCCGTCGGAGCTTAATAAGTCCTTACGACGCAAAATAATTTCTCTTAAATTTGGCGATCCTGCTTCCTCTTCGCCTTCAAAAAAGAATTTAATATTAACGGTTGGTAGAATGTTATTTGCGCGCAATGCATCTACCGCCTTTAGGATCGCAAAGACCCCGCCTTTATCATCGGAAGCAGACCGCGCGTAAATTCGCCATTCGGGATTTATCTTCTCCGTGTTCGCAGGAAACGGGATCGTCTTTCCATTTGCTTCCAGTGCACCCGTCCTTAAAACGGGAGACCAGGGTGCGCTTCCGCTCCATTCATTCGGGTCGGTAGGCTGCCCATCATAATGGGCATAGAAGACCAATGTTTTCTTCGCGTTTGGAACAAGCCACTCACCGTAAACAACAGGCGGGACGTTAACATCTTTTGCGCGAAGAAGCTGGGGCTTTAAATCCCGCTTCTTCATTTCGTCAAACAAATAATCCGCATTGCGATTGATGTTTGCAGTATCGGAGGCGACATTCGGAATTGAAAGAAGCCGGATAAACTCTTTTAATATCTCGTGTTCATTTGACTGACGATATTCGCGGACGCGACTGATTTCCAACACTTGTCCAAACGAATTGAGACTTAACCACAACGACAGAATAACTATGTATATTGCTTTCATAAGTAATTTTTACCCTAAACTAAAATCCCCCGGCAGATTATAATGCCGGAGGATTCGCTAAACTAACAAATGATGAAACCGCTAGTATTTCATCAATTCATTGATCGCATTTTCGACATTTTCGACCTGCGGAAGAATAAAATCTTCAAGCGTCGGGGCATATCCGACAAATGTATCAGTCGCGCCAACTCTTCTTACGGGAGCGTCAAGAAATTCAAACAATTCATCCGATATTCTCGCCGCGATCTCGGCTCCGTAGCCAAATGAGATCGTGTCTTCATGGGCGACGATGACGCGGTTCGTTTTCTTCACAGTCTCGACGATCGCATCCCAATCGTATGGTGCAAGCGTACGCAGATCGACGATCTCGACAGTAATTCCGTGATCTTTCTCAACCTTTTTCGCTGCCTGCCGCGAGCGTTCGACCAATGCGCCGTATGTGATGATCGAAATATCCGATCCTTCTCTTACGGTTTTGGCTTTCCCAAACGGGATCATAAACTCATCAGAAGGATATTCCGATTTATTGTAAACCTGACGATAAAGATGCTTGTGTTCGAGGAACAAAACCGGATCGTCACAGCGGATCGCGGTTCTCAGTAAACCATTTGCATCAAGCGCGGTTGAAGGATATGCAATACGCAATCCGGGAATATGTGAAAACAATGTCGTACAGCTTTGCGAGTGATAGATCGCGCCGCCTTTTAGATAACCGCCGACCGGAACCCGCATTACAACCGGCGCTTTCCAATCTCCGTCTGCACGCCAGCGCATCAGCGCCAATTCATTTCTGATCTGGTGATAGGCGGGGAAGATGTAATCAAAAAACTGAATTTCGACGACCGGTTTTAAGTTTCTGGTTGCCATCCCGATCGCCCGTCCGACGATATTTGCTTCGGCAAGCGGGGAATTAAAGACGCGGTCGCCGCCAAACTCACGCTGG
>JBGTEI010000298.1:0-2803 GCA_041747875.1 Pyrinomonadaceae bacterium
GCCATCTACAAGTTTCTTGATCTCCTGTTCTCCATATCCGACCTCATCATTTTCACTTTCCCATCTGGATATATAACCCACTTGACCATCGGTCCCTGAAGATGACAGCCTGATCTTTGGATCTTTCTTTATCCATGGGCCCCATTCTGCCTGGTTCTTTAACATCTTTACATAATCAAACACTTCAGATCTCGGCTTGTCGACGATGATATCCCTCTGGACTTTAAAATCAGTGGGAGATACAAATACCAACACACCGAGTACGACGACGACTAGAATTATCAGCCCCAAAACTGCGATCAATACTTTCTTCATAAAAATGCTCCTTTTAATATTATCCGGCGCATGAAAAGAGGAAACTCCTTTCATGCCTGGAAAATTCTGGATTAAGGGTCAGCTTTTCGATTATAATGTCAAAACTTTTCAATTCAAGTTTTTTTACACTACCGGAATCAACTATTGCGAACCGCAGCGAGGGAAATATGAGCAGGAACATATTTGTTGGCACGTCTAAAGGTTTATTTGCGTTTAGCAGATCTGAAGGTTGGACAACGAAAGTTGACTTTGAAGGTCAGGGTGTTTTTGCGATCGGAAGATCGGGCGAACGTGTTTGGGCATCACCATTTACAGAATGGACAGGGACGACTTTGTCTTATTCCGATGACTTTGGCGGAACGTGGACAACGGTTGACGAACCGCTAAAATTTCCCGAAGATAAAGATGCGTCTCTTGCAAAGATCTGGCAGATCACATCCGATGCAAACGGCAAATTATTTTTTGGCGTAGAGCCTTCCGCACTTTTTACTTCAGATGATAACGGCAAATCGTTTGAGCTCTGCGAAGGACTTTGGAACCATCCGCACCGAGCCGAATGGACTCCCGGTTTTGGCGGTCTCTGTCTTCACACAATAATTCCAATAACGGAAAATACATGGGTTGTCGGTTCTTCGACCGGCGGAGCTTATCGTACTGAAGATGCCGGCAAAACGTGGGACGCTTGTAATTCCAAGATCAAAGTTACATTTATGCCGGAAGAGTATCCGGAATTTGGGCAGTGTGTACATAAAGTCGCACACGACACCGAAAATCCCGATCAGCTATTTCTCCAACATCACTGGGGCGTTTACAAAAGCACAAACGGCGGAAAATCCTGGGACAACATATCCGAAGGAAAAGATTTGCCAACCGATTTTGGTTTTGCCTGCGTTTCAAACAACCCTGATACGGCCTTTATTATCCCGATCAAAGCAGACGAATTCCGTGTTTTCCCTGACGGAAAAATGGGAGTCTACCGAACGCAGGATGCAGGTGATTCGTGGGAGCGTCTTGATAAAGGCCTTCCGCAGGAAAATGCCTATGACTGTGTTTTGCGCGATTCGTTTAGTTCGACCGGAAATTCAGATCTCGCCTTTGGTACAACGGGCGGAAGCTTATACTTCTCGGAAGACAACGGCGATTCATGGGAAACCGTCGCGGATCATTTACCGAGAATTACATGTGTTAGAGTTTATTGATAATTTTAGTTTCCGGGAATACAAATGAAAACTTGCCCAAAATGCAGCAAACAATATGAGTTTAATATGAGCTTTTGCCTCGATGACGGAAGTCCGCTTCAAATCGATAATGAAGCTCAAACTATTGAAAAACTCGAAAATACAGAATTTCCGCAGACCAATACTTCGCCAAATGAACCGAGAGCCACGAGTCAGCAAGCGCAAGTTGTAAGTTCGGGTATTGCCTCCCCACCGCCGGCCAAAAGATCCTATCTGGGAATTATTGTCGGAATTTTTGCGCTCGGATCATTTCTGATGATCACGCTCGGCATTGCCGGAGGAATTTGGTGGTATATGGCAAACCAACCCGCTCGTGATTCGGGACCAAGCACGCAAACAAACCGAGTCGATTCTCCCGATTCGGAAAAGACTCCGCCCGCAAAGAAAACCGGCGCGGTCACGATGGAAAACTACAAAAAGATCAAAACGGGAATGAGCTATAAAGAAGTAGTTGAAATTTTTGGGGAAGAGGGCGAAGAAATGAGTTCTACAGATATCGCGGGTTATAAAACTGAGACTTACATGTGGAAATCAGGTACTTTCACCAACGTCACTCTCACCTTTCAAAATGAAAAGCTGATGAGCAAATTCCAAATGGGCTTAGATTAATTTGTCGCTATCCTCCGCTCAGCGAAGGAAATATCGAAACCTCATCATCTTCTGAAACCAGTGTTTCGATCCCATCGAGGTGCCGTGAATTTTTTGAACCAATAAAAATATTTACGTGAGGGCGGAGGTTCTTTTGCTCGTCGAGGATTTTAAATCTCAAGGTATCATCACCTTCACAAACCCGTTCAATGAGTTCGAAAAGCGTCATCTCGTTTTCCGTTTCGAGCAGCAGATCCGACGCAGCCTTGCTCGAATCGCGGAGAAACATCTGATGCATCCAGACTTTTATCATTTTAATTTCCGTTGGTAACAGGTATACGGTGATGAGTGACAAGTAATTCCTTCATTCGCGCCGATTCGCGTTAAGTTTCGGGTAAACTCTTTTCAGCTTGTTCGCCTGGCGGCTCATGGGCCGGGGTCAAGCCGCTGCCCCTATAAGTTTGCCAAAAAAACTTCTGCGTCCTTCGCGGTTCAAAATATTTCCCGGCAATTGCAGTTGACCAAGAGCACGCTCTATAACTTTCGAGTTTCTGCCTATTCACTTGTCACCTGTCATGCGTCACATTTCACTTTCTTCACCCGTGGCTATGCAAACCCACGGCATTTCCTTCAGTGTCTTCGATGATCGCGAAAAAACCGAA
>JBGTEI010000299.1:0-2625 GCA_041747875.1 Pyrinomonadaceae bacterium
AAAACAATAACTGATAAAACGCGTGCTGCAGTGATATTGAGTCCTTCGAATCCGACGGGGCGTACGCTAAACCGGGCTGATCTCCAGATGATCGCAAAGATCCTGGACGGAACAGGTATCTATGCGATCTCTGACGAAATTTACAAAGACCTCTATTTTACCGAAGAAAAACCGGCATCGATTTCCGAATATTACGAAAACACACTTGTCGTCGGCGGTTTGTCAAAAAATATGTCGATGACGGGTTGGCGGCTCGGTTGGCTTTTGGGCGTGCCTGAAGTTATGAAGAAAGCACTCGTTGTTCACGGCTACGATACGGTTTGCGCTTCAACGATCTCGCAAAAAGCCGCGCTTGCGTATTGGACTCCCGAAGGAAAACAAGCCGAGGCCGACGCACGAGAGATATATAAACGCAGACGCGATCTTCTGGTAAGTCTTATAAAAAGCGAATTAGGACTCGAAGCGGTCTCGCCGGAAGGTGCATTTTATTCGATGGTCGATGTTTCGGAGATAGGTGATGAAATGGACGTCGTAAATAAATTTTTGCAGAATCGCGTGATCACCGTAAATGGTTCGGGATTTGGAGATGAGGCAAAGGGCTTTTTGCGGATCTCGTTTTGCGCGGGCGAAGATGATATTCGCGAAGGAATTGGGAGAATGAAGGAAGCGTTAGCGAATTAAGAATTCAAAATGTAAAATTGAAAATTCGAATCGGTGATGCATCGCTCGTTTTTCAGAAAGACGTATCGAACATTCTAAATTGAGACCGGTGATTTGTAATTGAAATTCTTAAATTTATCGCATAGCGATATTATGAATTTAGCCGTGTGTTTTAACGCACGGAGTTTTAATATAAATTGTTTCTTGTCGCGTCAGCGACAATTGAATTCGACAACTTATTCAGGCATCGCTGACGCGACGCACTATTTTTTTATTGACGAACCGTGCGTTAAAACGCACGGCTAAACTCATTCGGTCGCTAGCGCGACTAAATATTAAAACTAAGATTACAGTACGGTAGCGCGTTTCTTTTTTATTTTGTTGTTATGAGTAAATATAGAGTTGGAATTTTAGGGGCAACAGGGACAGTCGGGCAAAGATTTTGTCAGCTTCTTGAGAATCATCCGCAGTTTGAAATAACTGCACTTGCGGCATCGGAAAGATCGGTAGGTAAACCTTTCCGCGAAGCGTGCGCCTGGAAACTAGCTTCGGCGATGCCCGAAAGTGTAAAGGATATCGAGGTCAAACCGATCGCGCCGCCGCTTGATTGCGACATCGTGTTTTCGAGTCTCCCGTCTTCAGTAGCGCGTGAAACTGAAGAAGAATTTGCGCGTGCCGGCTATCCGGTGATCAGCAATTCCTCGGCACT
Source organism: Pyrinomonadaceae bacterium (assembly GCA_041747875.1). Classification (GTDB taxonomy): domain Bacteria; phylum Acidobacteriota; class Blastocatellia; order Pyrinomonadales; family Pyrinomonadaceae; genus Aridibacter. The sequence continues at coordinate 1,370 of JBGTEI010000299.1, forward strand.
TAGGATGGAAGAAGATATCCCGCTTCTGATCCCCGAGATCAACCCGGAACATCTTGCCCTCATTCCGTTCCAACAACAGAAACGCGGTTTCGACCGTGGGTTTATCGTTACGAATCCGAATTGCGCCGTCGTTTCATTTGCGCCGCCGCTTGCTGCGGTGCATAGAAAATTTGGTGTTGAATCTGTCGTTGTGACAACACTTCAGGCAGTTTCCGGGGCCGGTTATCCGGGTGTCGCGAGTCTCGATATTGTCGATAATGTCCTGCCGTATATCGCCGGTGAAGAACCAAAAGCCGAAACCGAGGCTCAGAAAATTTTAGGGATATTTGAAGAAGAATCGATCGTCAAGGCTGATTTTACGGTGTCGGCTCAATGTTTTCGGGTAAGTGTTATCGATGGTCACACGGCTTCGGTCCGCGTAAACCTTAAACAGAATGCACCGCTTGAAAGTGTTGTCGAAGCAATGACAAGCTTTCCTTCGCTCGGATTACATTCATCGCCGGAGCAATTTATTTACGTTTCCGATGAACCTTCACATCCGCAGCCGCGCCTTGATCGTGACCGCGATAAAGGAATGGCGATCACCGTTGGACGTCTTTTCCCTGACAATATATTTGATTATCGGTTTGTTTCATTGAGTCATAACACGCTTCGCGGTGCGGCGGGTGCGGCGGTTCTCAATGCTGAATTGCTGATCGATAAGAAATTGATTTAACCCAGAGGCCGCAGCAATATAGAAGGATTTGGGACAGAATGTCTTCAGCAGATAACATTACACCATCGTCCGGCAAAAAAGTTTCAATCATTATTGGCGCCGCAATTTTATCCATCCTGATATTATTGCTGGCGTTTTTTGCGATCGATGTAATTTTCCTATTATTTGCAGCGATTCTTTTAGCGATATTTTTTCGGGGTTTGGGAGATTGGGTCAGTAGTTATACAAAAATTTCTGAAGGATTGTCAGTTTTTCTGGTGTGTGTGGTTCTTTTGGTTATTTTTGGTTTGGGTCTGTGGTTCCTCGCTCCCGAGGTAGCGCGGCAGATCGGGACATTCCGTGAATTTCTTCCAAAAACAATAGAAACCCTTAGCGAGAGAATTTCGGAATTCAGCTGGGGAAAATTGATCATTGAACAAATTCCCGCCTGGGAAGAAATATTCAATGGTGTTTTATCAAGTAAATTCTTGACCAATGTCGGTGGAATATTTTCTACAACATTTGGCGTCGCGGCAAACTTTCTCGTAATAATTCTTTTATC
>JBGTEI010000300.1:0-2687 GCA_041747875.1 Pyrinomonadaceae bacterium
GTAGCCACAGGAGGATTAACGATTGGTAATTTACAGCATCTTGATTCTGACGCATTTAAGGGATTGGCGGAGGCGAATGTTGCGTGGATAGTCGAATGGTCGGATTTTGCGGATGTTCGGCTTACGCATGAATACTTCAACGTTTGTAAAGAGGACCTGCAAAAAACAACCGAGATTGGTGTTTCACCCGATTTCGCGGCGATATTTACAAAAATGAACTTTCTGCGTGATCTGGGTTTTATTACCGAAGAGGCTTATAAAAACTGCATTGGGGATGGAAAGATCGGGCTTAAGGGAAGTGAAACAGCAACAAGAAATGGTTTTTATCGTTTAGACAGCGACCCACCCTACAGTCACGACATCGACAAGATCGGGCATACGATTGTCCATCCTGATGAAAATGAAAAGTTGTTTATCATCATTGGGAAAGGACTTCTAAACGATGATGGTAAGCAGTACAACATGCAAATGCAGCTTAAGTTCAATAGAACAAATGGAGCCAATTTGCCCAGAGGAATTTATAAACTAGATTTCAGGTACGTTCTGACCGGACGTCAGACGGGAGAACAGACTTTTCACTACAAGGGTTGCCCCCCTTTATTTTCATCATCTGACACACTTTGGACTTTTTTCGTTAACGTGGAAAATGCACCCTCTAAATCCTTCTGCGTCGTCGTAGGGGAAATTTTGGTAACCCGATCATCAAAAGATTTCATTGAAGCCAGTATGATCATGAATAAGGTTTTGAAACGGGTTGGAGGACCTCCTGTTCATCTCCCATCAGCTAAAGTCGTTGGAGGAATTCTAGTTCCTTTTCCCGTCGCGGGGACAATAATTCCGGAGGCGCCAAATTTCAGAGTTTACATTCGCTGGAAGCGTCCTTAACGGGGGTGGAAGGATTGGGGCGGCAAGAGTTCATCCGGTACTCAAAATGAATCCTGAACATCGGCGGAAGAATCGTTCCATATTATCGACAACACTTATCCCTCAAGCCGCGAATGCGGTTCTCGGAAAGGTAACCGAATAGCAGGAAAGACCGCTCGATGAGGTCAGAAGTGTCCTCCAAATTTCGGACAGGCCTCTTAGGAATTATATCCCACCAAAACGAAGGTGCTAATTTCAGTGCCCGATCGACCCCGTATTCCTAATCCGTTTTGAAATTCAGCTTGAACCATATGTTTGAAAAATGGCGTTTAGACAGAAAACGTCAAAGGGTCTCTGAAGCTCCATAACTGTCGGGTTTCTGCCTGCTTACTGCTTACTATATTCCTGCCACGTTACAGGACTACTGCCGTCGTCCATCCTTTCCATCGTTATACAATCCGGCGCCGGACAAACTAAATAGCAAAGATTGCAGCCAACGCATTCCGGCTCATCAACTACCGGCAAAATTCTTCCATCGATCTCTTTCAGATCGATGCACTGATGCGCGCCGTCTTCGCAGGCGATATGACAAAGATTGCATTGAACGCATTTGTCGTGATCGATCTTTGCGACAGTTTTATAACTAAGATCCAGATTTCCCCAATCCGTAATTCTCGGGACCGATCTTCCGATGATCTCAGTTACGCTCGGAATCCCCTTATCATCCAGATAATTGTTTAAACCATCGATCATGTCTTCGACGATCCGGTAACCGTAATGCATCACCGCCGTGCAAACCTGAACATTTCCCGCACCAAGAAGAAGAAATTCCGCCGCATCCTGCCAATTGCTGATCCCGCCGATCCCCGAGATCGGAACATTTACTGCCGCGTCGCGCGCCAATTCCGAAACCATGTTGAGCGCGATCGGCTTTACAGCCGGACCACAATAACCGCCATGTGCAGCTTTCCCATTTACGTTTGGATAAGGGATCATCGTATCGAGATCTACTCCGATCACCGAGTTTATCGTATTTATCAGTGAAACAGCATCGGCTCCGCCTTTAACTGCGGCCTGCGCAGGAGGAACAATATGAGTCACATTCGGCGTGAGTTTGACGATCACCGGCAGATCCGAAACTTCCTTTACCCATTCCGTGACCATACGGGTATATTCCGGAACCTGCCCCATCGCAGCGCCCATTCCGCGTTCGCTCATTCCATGCGGGCAGCCGAAATTTAGTTCAAATCCGTCTGCACCCGTGTCCTGAGACCTTTTTACGATCTCGTGCCATGCTTCGCGGTTGGATTCGACCATCAAAGAAATTATCACCGCATGATCGGGATATTTCTTTTTGCATTCGTAGATTTCTTTGAGATTTACTTCTAGCGGCCGGTCGGTAATGAGCTCAATATTATTTAGGCCGATCATCCGGTTTGTCCCGTGATCGATCGCCGCGAGACGCGATGAAACATTGACGATCGGCTCGCCAAGCGTTTTCCAAACCGCACCGCCCCAACCTGCGTCAAACGCACGCTCGACCATCGAACCCATATTCGTCGGCGGTGCAGATGCAAGCCAAAAAGGATTCGGCGACTTTATCCCGGCAAAATTGATACTGAGATCAGCCATATTAATTGAACGAGATTCCCGTGATCTTTATTCTTCAGGTCTTCCGCCCGCGTCCATTCCTGAAACAAGGACATGAATTCACAAATCAAATTGCTGATTGCTGCGTTCTTTTTGCCTGTTTTCCTGCAAGCAGCTTCAGGTCAATCGTTGAACCTTCAGGAAGTGCTCGGGCTGTTGCGCACCAACTTGAC
>JBGTEI010000301.1:0-1662 GCA_041747875.1 Pyrinomonadaceae bacterium
TTCAAGTTGGGCTACCCAAAAAACAAAATTTCAGGGAAATCTCGTGGACAATACGCCGACACTTGATCTTCCTCTCGCCCAAATCAATTTACCACTCATCGAACTCATAAAACGTGGTAAAAGTGTCGGAGATCTTGCAAAGATCGGCAATGCAGTTTCGGCCGTGACTACTGCCAACGAAGACACATCTATTGCAACGAAAGAAAGATTTGCAAATAAGACCGGGATCAGAGTTTCGCTCGCAGACGCGAAAAATCGCCTTCCCGGATGTGCGACTACGACTGGCGAATGCGGAGTAAGACTAGACGGAGACCTAAATGGGTCTGTCGGTTATCAGCCGATCCCAATGACTGATGGATCGAGCTATAAAACAACTGCGCTAAACGCAACCAGAATAGCGACAAGCGGCCGACAGACCTGGATAAAGATCGAAACGGTTCAATATGACAATACAACAAACACAATTGCGACAAAGGAAATTACACAGGATGTTCTAAGTCTTGGCGTAACCGAGCCGGCTCCGAATCTTTCAAGCTTTTATATTGATGGATATTCGTCTTCACAGGATTCTCGTTCGGTTATTAAGCTTCAAAGGTTTTCAATTCCGGGCCCCTCATTTTCTAGCGGTCCTTCAGACTACATAACAAACTTTTCGATAAACAGCCAATCACACACTTTTGTAACCAAGTACCAGTGTTCCGTTACACCAAACCTTGTCGCGAAAGCAACATTTAGCACTAATTGTCCAACCGCGAGAGACGTTTTCGCACCACCGTATCCGGATTCGACGGCGGTAAGTTCGGCGGCTACAAAGGAAAATTCGTTTGAATCCGGGACGCTTGGAAAAGCGATCCACTTAAAATTTGCTCGAATCAACGGAACAACCTATGCGGTAGTGCCCTTCCCGATCCAGATGTATGACCCCCGTGAAGGCTTGCCAAATGATGACGAGTCAAGCGCAAATTCAACCTTTGGAAGCGACCATGTTCCCGCTGCTGGCATGATGAGCATGATAGACATTGATGTCGCCAATCTGCGAAAGCTATTGATGGGACAATTCAATACGTTTATGCCGTCCGGAACACCGTATGCAAACGCAAACGGCGGCCCACTGCAGAGCTCGGCGATCCCGCAAAATGCGGGCTGGGTAATGTACGTTTCAGATCGACGCGGTGATACTGATTTTGATGGTCAGTATGATATGGAAGACGTTTTCCCGGACAATGTACTTCAGTTTAATGAAGACGTAAATGCAAGCGGATTCCTCGATAAAGATATTTGGAGCACATCGAATTCAAACGGCGAAGCTCCTGCCTACAGTGTCAAGATCCCACGAGGTCAGGCGTCTACTGCCGACCATATCTATTACAGGCGCGGAGTGAGATTGATCAACGGTACAGTTTTGCCGGGCGTTTATGATACGGCGACTCCTAGGGACACACTTGGTTTTACCTTGGCTTCTGAAAACGGTGTTTACATTCAGGGTAATTACAATGCGACCGGAGTAGGCGTTGCGAGCGGAAACGCTGTGACGCCGCCTGAAAATTATTATCCGGCTGATTCCGCGAACCACATTCCGGCAGCAGTAATCGCTGATGCAGTGGTTATTCTTTCGAACAACTGGAGTGATGGAAACGTGTTTAAGTATCCGTTTAGCTCAGA
>JBGTEI010000302.1:0-3940 GCA_041747875.1 Pyrinomonadaceae bacterium
GCGAAGGCAGCGGGAAAGGTTCTGAATTTGTAGTTCGAATTCCGCTCGCTGAAGTTCAAATTCCAAAAGATGCGGTTTCAGAAGATAAGAACGAAACTAAGGCCTCGGAAATGGAAATACCGCGGCGTATTTTGGTCGTAGACGACAATCGCGACGCTGTCGAAATGATGGAAACGCTTTTGTCGCTTGAAGGCCATACGGTTGAAACTGCTTTTGACGGAATGTCGGCTTTGGCGATCGCGAAGGAATTCGAGCCTGAGGTCTGCCTTTGCGATATCGGAATGCCGGAAATGGACGGCTATGAACTCGCCGAAAGACTCCGCAAGATTCTTCCCGATGCGCTGCTCATATCGCTGTCCGGTTGGGGGCAGGAAAAAGACCGGCAGCGCTCTTTTGAGTCCGGATTCAATCATCATCTTGTAAAACCGGTGCAGATCGACAAACTTCTGATGCTTATTAATACCTCCGAGTAGATAGATTTAGATAAAATCAAAATTCGTGGTTTTGCAGAGTTGTGCAAACCCACGAATTTTTATTTTACTTGAATTGCACAGCTTCATCGTTCGGACCGGACGACCTTCCAAAAACTTTTCGAGATTCAAATTTGAAAGTGTTAAAATAGTTCACATACCAAATTTTAAATTACACGGTCAAAGATATCTTTTGGCTTTATTATTATTTCAAAGGAGTACACACGATGGAAGCAGCACAGAAAAAATACGATAAACCCGAATTTAAGGAACGATACGATAATTTTATCGGAGGCGAATGGGTAGCGCCGAAAAGTGGAGAATACTTCGACAATATCTCTCCGGTCGACGGCAAACCCTTTACAAAGGTTGCGCGTTCAACGGCGGAAGATGTTGAAGTTGCGATCGATGCCGCGCACCTTGCTGCTCCTGAATGGAATAATTCTTCTGCAACGACCCGCAGCAATCTCTTGTGGAAGATCGCCGATGTGATGGAAGAGAATCTTGAGCGCCTTGCGCAGGTTGAGACCTGGGACAACGGAAAAGCGATCCGTGAAACCCGGGCGGCCGATATCCCTCTGGCGATAGATCATTTCAGATATTTTGCCGGCGTGATCCGGGCGGAAGAAGGCGGCGCAACCGAACTCGATTCGCAGACTCTTTCAATTAACATCAAAGAGCCGCTTGGAGTCGTCGCCCAGATCATTCCGTGGAACTTCCCTATACTGATGGCGACATGGAAGATCGCTCCTGCGCTCGCCGCCGGAAACTGCACAATAGTTAAACCCGCAGAACAAACTCCCGCCGGGATCATGGTTTTGATGGAAATGATCCAGGACATCCTGCCCGCCGGAGTATTGAATGTAGTCAATGGTTTTGGCACTGAAGCAGGAAAACCTCTTGCGACAAGCGAAAGAATTGCGGAAGTTGCTTTTACCGGTGAAACCACGACGGGCCGTTTAATAATGCAATACGCTTCACAGAATTTGATACCTGTTACACTTGAACTCGGCGGAAAATCTCCAAATGTGTTCTTTGAAAGCGTGATGGATGCCGACGATGATTTCTTCGACAAATGTCTTGAAGGTGCTGCGCTCTTCGCGCTAAATCAAGGCGAGGTCTGCACCTGTCCTTCCAGAATTCTCGTGCAGGAATCGATCGCAGATGAATTTATTGCACGAGTCATCGAACGCACAAAAGCAATAAAAATGGGCAATCCGCTTGATCCCGAAACGATGATGGGGGCGCAGGCAAGCAAAGATCAATATGAGAAGATCCTAAATTACATACAGATCGGCGTTGACGAAGGTGCGGAAGTGTTGTGCGGCGGCAAAGCGCAGAAAAATGAAGGTGTCGAAGATGGATTTTACGTTGAACCGACCCTTCTCAAAGGACACAACAAAATGCGTGTCTTTCAGGAAGAGATCTTTGGTCCGGTCGCATCTGTCACAACCTTCAAAGACGAAGCCGAAGCCATCGAGATCGCCAATGACACGCTTTACGGTTTGGGTGCCGGAGTTTGGACGCGCGATGCACACCAGCTCTACAAAGTTCCGCGCGCGATCAAGGCTGGAAGAGTTTGGGTAAACTGTTATCACAACTACCCCGCACACGCTCCTTTCGGCGGTTACAAAAAATCAGGCTTCGGACGCGAAAACCATAAAATGATGCTCGACCATTACCGCCAGAATAAGAATATGCTGATCTCGTACGATAAGAAGGCGATGGGATTTTTCTAGGTTTCTATTTGCCGCGGGTTAAAGTCAATAGACGCGGATCTTATAAGACTTGTGGATAAAAGACGTCGCCAAAGGTGACAAACAATATAGGCTGGGGTGAAGCGAACAAAGTGAGCGAAACCCCGGGACCGTTTGAAACCAAGGTTCCCGACTCTGAAGGAGTCGCACAAATGGTCGCATCCGAGGTTCGACACTTTCAGCGTCGGTCAGGTTTTTTGATTTATCGTAGGGTGCCGTTCGCTCGCACTCACTTTAACCTACGCTTTAATGTTGCTCGCTTTTAGCGATATAAACGCTTAGAGTTCAGAGTTCAAACTTCAGTTTGCCGCGACCGTCAGCGAAGCGAAACGGTGGCTGACGCTAGGTAAGAGCAAATAAAGTTCTAAAAACCCAGCGTTACTCCCCGCCTCGCTTAGCTGGCGAAAAGACAAACTGAAGTTTGAACTCTGAACGAGTCGCGCGGAAGAATCCGTTCAATTTTTAATACTTCCAGTGTCGGGATCCTTCCAAAGCAGCAAAGGTCAAAATTAATAAAAATGGCAATTTACAATCAGATCGGAAAAGTCTATGACTCGACCAGACGCGCGGATCCTTACATTACGAGTCGCTTGGTAAAACATCTGAAACTCGATCCGGAAAAGAGGTATTTAGACGTTGCTTGCGGAACTGGAAATTATACGAGTGCGCTGGCTGCGAAGGGCGGTTCTTGGTTTGGCGTTGACCAATCTTCCGGAATGATCGAAAAAGCACGTCAAAAAAGCGACGCTGTAAACTGGCAGATCGCTAATGTCACGTCGTTGCCTTTCGGTGAAAATAGTTTCGGCGGAGCAGTTTGCACTCTTGCGATCCATCATTTCCCGGAATTATTTACGCCGTTTCGCGAGGTTCGAAGGGTTCTAGCGGGCGGCACATTTGTCATTTTTACTTCAACGCCTGAGCAAACCGGCAATTATTGGCTTGCCGAATACTTCCCGGACGCGATCAGACGTTCCGCCGAGCAAATGTTGAATCTTGAAACAATTATAGAAAATTTGCGAGGTGCCGGATTCACAAAGATAGAAACGGAAAATTATAGCGTAAAAGAAGATCTCGAAGATCGCTTTCTATACAGCGGAAAATTCAAACCTGAGATCTATCTTGAAGATAGAATTCGTGCAAATATTTCCACATTTTCACTTTTGGCGGAAACCGGCGAAACAGAGGAAGGACTTTCGAAATTAGCCTCAGATATTAAAACGGATCGGATCCGGGAAATTATTGCGCGACACAAAGAAACGGACGATTACATATTTGTCGTAGCGAACGTTTGATCGAATTTAGCGACAATGCAACACGACGATGCGATATACTTTAAGGCAAGGGTTTTATTTTGGAAGATCTGTTCGGATAAAGGTAACAGACGAACTTTGCTAAGCGATCATTCGTAAAAGTTTTGAAAGGAGTAATTTATGCACTGTCCTCGATGCGGACATCAGCAAAAGTCGAATGAGATTCGTTTTTGCACAAAATGCGGGCTGGAAATGAGTGATATCAAAGAATTGCTTACATCCGAACTTAGCGAAACTAAAGAAAAGAAAAAAAGAGAGACTGCCAAAGCCAGACGACAAGGGATGATAATGATGATTTCCGGCTTTGGTTTGATTCTGATTTTCGCGGGTCTGCGTGAATTCTATCCTTTGCCTAAATTCATCGCACTCTTTATGCTGTTCATTATGTTTTTAGGACCGATAC
>JBGTEI010000303.1:0-6974 GCA_041747875.1 Pyrinomonadaceae bacterium
GCGTTTTAACTGTAGAAAGATCCTTTGGGGAAATTATGAAAGCAGTCGTTTTAAGAGAAGCCGGACCGCCGGAGGTTTTGAAAGTTGAAGAAATTCCAATTCCTGAACCGAAAGATGGTTGGGTTTTGATAAAAGTAAAAGCCTTCGGCTTAAACCGATCCGAAATGTTTACGCGGCAGGGGCATTCCCCAAACGTAAAATTTCCGCGGGTTTTGGGGATCGAATGCGTTGGTATAATCGAAGATGCAAACGGAACGGATCTTAAGAAAGGACAAAAAGTTGCGGCGATCATGGGCGGGATGGGTCGTGAATTTGACGGCGGGTATGCCGAATATACTAGCGCTGTGAGAAAGAACGTCTTTCCGTTTGAATCCGATCTGGATTGGGAAATACTCGGTGCGATCCCCGAGATGTTTCAGACTGCTTATGGTTCTCTAACGACTGGTTTGGATGTTAGATCGGGGCAAACCCTGCTGATTCGCGGCGGAACATCTTCGATTGGAATGGCAGCAACAAATATTGCAAAAAATATGGGTTTGAAAGTAATTTCGACTACCCGCAATCCTAATAAAATTGATTTATTGAAGGAACACGGCGTTGATGAAGTGATTATTGATGAAGGTTCGATCGCAAAACAGGTAGGTGAAATTTTCCCGGGCGGAGTTGACCGCGTTCTCGAACTTGTCGGCGCAAAAACTCTGGTCGATTCTCTGAAATGCGCCGCACCGCGCGGAATTGTTTGTATGACGGGAATCTTAGGAAACTCCTGGACGCTCGACCAATTTACACCGATGGGCGACATTCCACACACGGTTCGCCTGACGGTCTATACCGGCGAAGCAACCGATCTATCAGCCGAACTCTTGCAAAACTTTATCGAAGGAGTTCGAAGTGGCAAAAATCAGATCAAGATCGACCGAACATTTGAGCTCGGCGAGATCGTTGAAGCACATCGATATATGGAATCGAACCAAGCGAGCGGAAAGTTAGTCGTATTGGTACACTAATATTCTAAACTTTAATTACAAACACTGTGGCGGTATTCTAAGATACGATGCAGCTAGCAATATGCAGTTCCAAACTATCGCCATATTGATCATGAATGGGAAATAGCAATTCCAAACATATTATTTTCGCGACGATCGGCTCATTTGGTGATGTTCATCCAATGATAGCTTTGGCTATTGAACTCGAAAGACGCGGACATCGGGCAACGATCGTTACAACTGAGGTTTATCGTTCAAAGATCGAGGAGATCGGTCTAGGATTTAAGCCGATCCGTCCGGATCTGTCGCCCGATGATCCGGGACTTATGGCAAAAGTTATGGAGCCTAAAAAGGGACCCGAGTTTATTATTCGGGAACTCTTTATGCCGAGGGTTCGGGAAATGTATGACGATCTGGCAGATGCGGCAGAGGATGCGGATTTTATCGTTTCCGGCGAGATCGTTTTCGCAACAAAGATTCTTGCAGAACATAAAAATATTCCGTGGGCGATGGCGGTTTTGCAGCCGTCTTCATTCTTCTCAGTTTATGATCCGTCCGTGCTTGCTCCGCTTCCATTCACGAAATATCTATATGATGCGCCAACTCTTTTTCATCGATTGCTTTTAGGACTCGGAAAAAGAATCGGGAGAAGTTGGGGACAGCCGGTCGTAGATCTGCGTTCCGAACTCGGTTTACCCGAAATTAGAGACCCGCTTTTTCACGATAAATTCTCTCCCGACTTAAATTTGGCCATGTTTTCAAGCGTACTCGGATCGCCGCAGCCCGATTGGCCTGTAAACAGCAAGCAAACCGGCTTTGTATATTATGACAAGCAGGAACACAATGCCGAAATACCCGCAAAACTGGCAGATTTTCTTGATTCCGGAGAACCGCCGATAGTTTTTACACTGGGTTCCGCCGCAGTAATGGCCGCCGGAAACTTTTATGAAGAAAGTATAAAAGCGGTGCAAAACCTCGGGAAACGGGCTGTTCTACTTGTTGGAACGAATACGATAGAACATGATCTCCCCGAAACTTTTGCGGTTTTTGATTACATTCCGTATTCGCGTATTTTGCCGAAAGCCGCATGTGTAGTCCATCAGGGCGGAGCCGGCACAACGGCGCAGGTTCTGCGTGCCGGAGTTCCACAACTGGTTATACCGTACGGTTTCGACCAACCGGACAACGCTGCAAGAGTTGAGCGTCTGGGGGTTGCCCGAACGATCGGCCGGAATGAATATACCACTGAACGTGCTGAAAAAATGTTAACGGAGCTCTTAACAAATACTAAATATTCGGAAAATGCGAAGAAGGTATCCCAAATTGTTGAGGCCGAAGACGGCTTAAAAGATTCGTGCGACGCTATCGAGAAACAGCTTTTGGGTTAAGCCTTTTGTTGCCGGTATGGCAAATATTTTTACGGACATTTTGAAAATAACAAGATTCTTTTTTTGAATTGTAGTATCGGGAACAAGTCTTCGAGCGACAGAATTTTATTTGGTAAAACCGAGGGTGACGGGTTTCGAAAAGCAGCAAATACGTCTGAAATACAATTACGCACTGCAAATCTTAAAGACGCCGGTATCCTTTGGGGGTCGGCGTCTTTTTTTTGTTTGATCGCGAAATGATCCGCTATCTTAATTGACAAATATCCAGAACATTCATATCCGTATAATCAAGATTTTCGCCGCCCATTGTCCAGATAAAACTATAATTGCTCGTTCCGGAGCCCATATGTATCGACCACGGCGGTGAAACGACAGCCTTATCGTTTGCCATCACAATGTGGCGCATGTCATCCGGTTTACCCATAAAATGCATGATGCGATGTTCTTCCTTAAGGTCAAAATAAAAATAAACCTCCGATCGGCGTTCGTGAAGATGCGGCGGACATGTATTCCAAACGTTGCCCTCTTTTAGCATCGTCAGTCCCATCAATAGCTGCGACGATCTGCAGATCGCCGGAACGATATATTGATATACCGTCCGTTCATTTGCCGTTTCTTTTGTGCCGAGTTCAAGCGGCACGGCGTTTTCAACCGAAATATGCTTTGTCTCGAAACGAGCATGCGAGGGCGTTGAAGCGAGATAAAATTTTGCGGGATTTGCCGCGTCGGCGGACGAAAACGTAACATCGGCGCTCCCCATCGGAATATACAAACCGTCTTTCGGTGCAAGCTCAAATTTTTCGCCGTCAACGGTTACCGAGCCCGCGCCGCCGCCAACGTTTACCGCCCCCATTTCCCGCCGCTCAAGAAACGGCTGATCTTTTGCCGAAGCGGGTTCCTGTTGTCGCGGAAGCGAAACTTCTTGCTCAACCGGAGCCGCCCCGCCGATCACAAATCGCTCGTAGTGCAAGTAATTAAGGCGAATGTCGTTCGCCACAAACATCTCGTTTATCAAATAATTTTCCCGGAGTTTGCCGTTTGAAACGCCGATCATCGAATCCGGATCCGTCGCGTAATAAGTTTTCTTAAACATAATTTCTTTTAAATTCAAAAGTTTCCTTTTTCACTTTTTAACTTATTCTCTTTTTCTCTTTTTAACTTTTCGACTTCGTAATCTTACTTTTCAAACTATCTCGCCATCCAACCGCCGTCTACGACGACAATGTGCCCCTGTAAATAGTCACTCGCTGCCGATGAAAGAAAAATGACCGTCCCATTTAGATCACCCGGCGCACCCCATCGCCCGGCAGGAATGCGTTCTAATATCTGGCGATTTCGATTCTCGTCAGCCCGCAGAGGCGCCGTATTGTTTGTCGCCATATAACCGGGAGCGATCGCGTTAACATTGATATTTTTAGACGCCCATTCATTTGCCAGCGCCTTGGTCAGTCCCGCCACACCCGATTTTGAAGCCGTGTAAGCCGGTACCGTGATTCCGCCCTGAAATGAAAGAAGCGATGCAATGTTTACGATCTTTCCGCCGCCGTTCTCGATCATCATTTTCCCAACCGCTTGTGAAAGGCGAAATATGCTTGAAAGATTTACTTCAATCACCGTCGACCAATCTTCTTCGCTAAAATCAACAGCAGGCGCGCGGCGGATCATCCCCGCATTATTTATCAAAATATCGATCCTTCCGAATTCCTCAAAAACTTTTTGCGCGATCGATCCCGGTACTTCCCTGTTTGCCATATCGCCGGAAACAGAAAATGCCCTTTTCCCGAGCTTTTCAACCAAATGACAAGTCTCATCCGCGTCGCCGTCAGCTCGTCCATGACATGCAACGTCTGCTCCGGCTTCAGCAAGTGCAACCGCCATCGACTGTCCCAATCCGGCCGAAGCCCCGGTTACAAGCGCTACTTTTCCGTCCAATTTGAATTTTTCTAAAATATTCATTTCACTTTTATAGATCGCGAAGATCGGTTATCAATCCTGAGTTTTGGCCCGAATCGGAACCCGTTCGAGCCGGACCATAATTGATAAAAGATCTTTTTACTGATTCCCTTCGAGTTTCGCGGGTTCGAGTTTTGGTATAAGCATATGGATGATCAGTAAAGCGATCAAATAAGCGGAACCCGCGATCGCGAAGATAGGTACATAGCTTCCTGTCGAATCGAGGATCCATCCAACCAGTTTTGCGATAAACATACCTCCGATCGCGCCTGCCATCCCGCCGATCCCGACTACGGAACCAACAGCCTGTTTAGGAAATGTGTCGGACGTAAGTGTAAACAGATTCGCTGACCAACCTTGATGCGCAGCGGCTGCGATCCCGATCAAAACAACAGAAAGCCATAAACTCGACGTAGTTGATGCAAAAACTATCGGAACAACAGCCAATGCACAGATCAGCATTGCCGTCTTCCGGCTTCGGTTGAGCGACCAACCTTTCTTGAGGAAATATGACGAAAGCCAACCGCCCCCAACACTTCCAAAATCGGCAATTATGTATATCGCAGCGAGCGGAATTCCGAATGTCTTTAGATCTAAACCATGTTTCTTGTTTAGAAAATCGGGAAGCCAAAACAGGTAAACCCACCAGATCGGATCGGTCATAAATTTGCCGACCGCAAATGCCCATGTTTGACGATGAGGAAATAATTTTGCCCACGGAATTGCGGGTAAAACCTCTTCGTTGTCGCTGTTGATATATTCGCGCTCGCTTTCGGTAATTCGCGGATGATCAGCCGGCTTGTGATAGAAAAATAACCAGAAGATCAGCCAGATAAAACCGATCGCACCGGTAACGATAAACGCTTCATACCAACCATAGGTATATGCGATCCAGGGCACAACAAGCGGCGTTACCAAAGCACCGACGTTTGTACCGGCGTTGAAAATTCCGGTCGCAAATGCACGTTCCTTTTTTGGAAACCACTCGGCAACAGTTTTGATCGATGCCGGAAAATTCCCCGCTTCGCCGATGCCAAGAATAAACCGCGCGATCATAAAACCAATGACCGACGCAGAAAACCCTATTCCCGCCGCTTCCCATCCAAAAACAGCACCCAAAACTGCGATCGCTCCGATGCCGATCGGCAATGCCCAGGCGTGCAGCAGAGCTCCGATGCTCCAAACTATTATCGATAGCGAAAAACCCTTTTTGGTCCCAACTTTATCAAGCAAACGCCCGGTCAGAAGCATTCCGATCGCGTATGCCGCCTGAAACGAAAAGACTATCCAGCCGTAGTCGTTTTCCGTCCAACCGTATTCAGCTGCCAGTGTCGGTTTCAATATTCCGATCACCTGACGGTCAATATAATTTACGGTTGCGGCAAAAAAGAGCAGCCCGCAAATTTGCCATCTGTAGTTGCGCGAAATCCAACTGGTTCCTAGTGCGTCTCGTCCGGTTTCGTTTGAATCCATTTAGCTGCCTTATTTGCCTAAAAAATCTTCGCGGATCGGCGAGAAAATATCGAGTAGGATCACTTCTTCGTCAAGTATTGTTGCGCCATGCCAGTGGTTTGAGGGAAAGTGCAAAACATCTCCGGCCGACACGACCCTTTCTTCCGTTCCCAAAATAAATCTAGCTTTACCCTTGACGACGAGCGTCATTTGCTCGTGAGGATGACTGTGCGGAGTTGTAACGACAAACGGGTCAAATCTCAGGCGACAGATCATCAGATTCTGCCCTACTACCATTTGACGGTAAATACCTTTCTCAATGATTTCGACCGGAATCGTGTCCCAGTCTGTCACCAATGCTTCGATTTTATCTGTTTCACTGATCATATTTTTTTGTAAGATCTTAAATTAAAAATAGAGTCTAGATTTCGATCACTCCGATAAGTCCATAATAACTTGCCACGAGATTTTTTTCCCTTTCTTAAGATCGATATCTTTTGCTGAATACACTATATGAAGCGGTATCGCCCCTAAAACACCTTTGCTCAATTTGCTGTCGCCGCTCGCAGCGATCTGTGTGTCGTAATTCCAGTCTGCTTCAGTAGTTACCGATAATGTTCCTTCACGCCCTTGGAGTATATCGGTCCTGGAATTTCCGCTTATTTTTATTTCAGATCGATCGGCGGTAGAAGGAATTGCGACCCACCAGCTTTTGATCCTCATATCCTTGTTTGCCGTTAAGGTCTCAGTCCGGATCAATTTGTTTCCATCGATCCTCCAATAGACCTCACTTGAAAGACCATTTTCAAATCGCTCACCGGATCTTGTGCCAATTTTTCCCCATTTCCCCCAAAAAACTCTGAGAGACT
Organism: Pyrinomonadaceae bacterium; assembly: GCA_041747875.1. Taxonomy (GTDB): domain Bacteria; phylum Acidobacteriota; class Blastocatellia; order Pyrinomonadales; family Pyrinomonadaceae; genus Aridibacter. Next base: position 6,649 of record JBGTEI010000303.1, read on the forward strand.
GTCCATCTTTTGCGGGCTCGATCAAATCAGCTCCTTCGGATGCCGCGTACGTATTCCGATCCTCGAGCTCAATAAACGGCACAAACGATGGATAAACAACCTCGACCGGAGCGGCAAAACCCGAAAGTCCAAACGGAGCGGCTAGATAATCCGAGATTCCCGGCTTCGTACCTGTGGTGATCGGCAAAGCAAATCGCAAATTCCCCTGCCTGACGATCCAAACTCCTGATTGTTTATCTTCTGATCTGTTAAAGAATTGAAACCGCGCGACGTTTTCAAGAGCAGGCCGGGCCGGAAATTCCTTTACTTTTTCGCGTTCGAGAACC
>JBGTEI010000304.1:0-5085 GCA_041747875.1 Pyrinomonadaceae bacterium
GGCGACCGTGCGGGAACCGTCGTCGTTATGAGTCCGCAATCAGGACGTATTTTTACTATTGTTAATCAGGATTGGGCGATTCGGCGAGGTTTTAAGCCCTGCTCTACGATCAAACTAGTCTCGGGAATAGCCGGTTATAACGAGAAACTGATCAGCGGCAACGGAAATCTGGCAAACGATTTCTTTCGATTAGGTTTGGATGAATCTCTCGCATATTCAAACAACAGCTATTTCCAAAAAATAGGTGCAGAACTGGGCTCCAAAACACTGATCGATTACGCCCGGCGTTTGGGTCTCGGTGAACCAACCGGGATAAATTCGATTGGCGAGTATTCGGGAAAACTTCCATTTGGAAATGAAAACCTGAGAATTTACTCCCACGCCGACGATTTTGAAGTTACCCCGCTTCAACTCGCAGTTTTAGTTTCGGCTATCACAAATGGCGGGGATCTCGTCGTACCACAGATCCCAAGGTCTGATTACGCAAAAGCGGGATTTCGCGGCTACTATAAGAGAAATCTGGATATAAAACCAACCGTGTTCGAACGCGTGATCCCCGGGATGATCGGCGCGGTGAAGTATGGAACAGCGAAAGGAATAGATAGTTCAAATTTAAATGTAGCAGGCAAAACCGGTTCGTGTATTGCGGATGGAACTTGGATCGGATTATTTACGTCGGTTGCACCGATCGTAGATCCAAGGTTTGCCGTAGTTGTAATCACTGAGGGTAAATACGCGCGCGGTTCGCATGCAGCGGAAGTTGCAGGACGGATCTATAAAACGCTTGGAAAGCGGTTTAACGAAAGTTATAAGGGTAAGCTTGCCAGAAAAACGATCGTGGTCGGCGGGCGATCCGATGTTGCGACAAATACCCCGCGCCCCGGTAAGACCGTAATCATTATCCCAAGATCTGCAGAAACCCGTTCCGATGAAGATTCAAAAACAGTTAAAACAGTCCCGCAAGTATCACCGAAGATCGCGGCAAACTCTGGCGAATCGATAGTTGTTAAGGCTGGGCTGAAGAAAAAAGCCGAACCAAAAATAGAAAATCAGTTTCCAACAATCGTAATCGGCGGAAAACCGGAAATTACCCGACCCCGCGTAGTCAGAAATTAGTCTGAGTAAATTCAGACAAATCGATTCATGAGCCCGCGTGTGCTGGAATTCGGCGCGGGCTTTTCGTTTTAAAACTTGACAGACCGCTATTTGTTGCGTGAATATTGTTGTTTGTAATTTTGAGGGGAATAAAAAAACCGATTAATAGTGTACAACGCCTTTTGGGTTCAAAATGTTGCAACTTATTCGAATTCGTGTTCATCTGATTGGCTGTATAACGTTAGAAACTTCCCCCCAAGAATGTTTCTACGATTCTAAAGAAAAACGCTAGATTTACGATGCTTGGAGGAAAAATTTTAATGAAAACCTTTTTCAGAGTTTTAGTGCTGGGAATTTTTGCTGTGGTTCTTACCTCAGCGATGACAACTGCGGCTTTCGGACAAGATCCGATCGAAGAAAAGGCTGCGCTCTACGAAAAATATACCGCAAATTATGCGGGAACAATTGAAGAACGAAGAATTGCTATCAAAGCCGGTAAGGAATATATCGAAAAGTATGGCGCCAATGAGGAAGATAAGGAAATTGTCGATTACCTCAAGGGAGCGATCCCGGCCCTAGAAAAGGGTATTGAAGATGAAATTAAAGCTGAAGCTGCAAAAAAGGCGAAGGCTGAAACACAAGCTCGATACGCGCGCTTTAACAAAGACCTGACTGATAAAAATTGGGATGACTTGTATGTTGTCGGCGGCGAGATCTTGGCTAAGGAGCCGGAATTACTCGACGTGATACTCGTTCTTGGTTCGGTTGGGCTCGATGAAATTTCTAAAACACCGCCCGTAACTAAGTACAATGATGCAACTATCAAGTATGCGAATATGGCGATCTCGAAAATGAACAGCGGCGTTAAATCGACTGATTACGGAGCCCTTGGCTTTTCATACAATAGTAAAGACAATGCTACAGCCTGGATGAATTATACGATCGGAATGATCATGTATCACAGCCTGGGTAAAACGGATCCTGTTAAAAAGAAAGACGCGTTGAACTATCTTTATGCGGCTACCCGCGTTGAATCTGACCGTAAGAAAGAGCCAAGAATTTACGGAACGATCGGCGACTGGTATTTTGCTAAGGCGACAGAACTCAATGCGGAAAGACTTAAATTAGATCAAGCTGATGAAGCAAATTTCGAAGCGATCGACAAATCGGTTGCGCTTGAGAAAGCTTATGCTGATCGTGCGATCGATGCCTATGCAAGAGCATTACAGATCGCTCGTGCAAACACGAAAGTAACCCAAGCATACAAGGACACGATGCTTGACCTTATCAAAAAACTTTATAACTTCCGTTATCAACAACCGGAGTTAAAGACTGACGATAAGATCAATCTTTACATTGCCGGAATTATGTCGAAACCAATGCCGGATCCGGCGGCGGACGTAACCCCGGTAGTCGAAACCCCTACCACGACGGATGAAAAAGCGTCCGACGGGAATGCATCCGGTGCGAGAACCCGCACCGTGTCGACGAAGACAGGCAATCGATAGAATCGTTTTATGTGATTTCTTTGGAATCAATAAGTCGAGTGCTCATTATTGAGCATTCGACTTTCTTTTTTTGTCTAGTTTTTTGCTAGAATTAGCATCAATGACCAATTCGCTGTCAAAGCTCGAACTTATTCTTAAATATAGATTTGAGGATGCAGGTTTATTAGAACGTGCATTAACCCATCGTTCCTGGGTAAATGAGAAAGTTCAGGATGCAGATGAAGACGAAACGCGCCGCCGTCAGAATGAGCGACTCGAATTTGTAGGCGATTCTGTCTTGGGTTTAGCGGTAGCCGAGGAGCTCTATAATCAGAATCCGGATCTAAGCGAAGGTGACCTGACGTTGATGAAGCATCATCTCGTTAGCTCCGAAACGCTTGCAAAATTCGCACGGGAACTGGATCTTGGCGGTTTTTTGCGGATCGGACGCGGAGAGGAAAAAACCGGCGGACGAAAGAAACAGGCGATTCTTGCCGATACTCTAGAAGCTGTCATAGGTGCCATCTTCTTTGATACGGGCTATGTTTCCGCCCGCGAGTTTATAGTTGAACTGTTTTCAAGTGAATTCGAATTGGTAACGCCGAAAAGCTCGCTGGACTATAAAACACTTTTACAGGAAACTTTACAGGGGAAAAAACGCAATGCGCCAAGGTATGAAGTTGTAAAAACTGACGGACCGCCCCATAATCGCATTTTTACTGTCAGGGCAACTTGGGATCAAGGAACGGCGGCTGGAACGGGAAATACGATCAAAGGTGCAGAGATGGAAGCAGCGTCGCTCGCCCTTGGACAAATTAACAGTGAGGTCGATAAACAAAGCGAGACGAGATAACGTAATAACCTAATATTTTTATGAGTAATTCTGAAAAAGCCGCAGAACCGGAAATAAAATCAAAGACAGTAGCGCCTCCAAAAAATATTGTTTTTGAATATCTCGAATCCCTTGTGGTCACATTGATCATGGCGCTATTCGGCATGACGTTTGTGATTCAAGCGGTAACAGTTCCGACCGGATCGATGCAGAATACGATCCTCGTCGGCGATTATCTTCTTGTAAACAAATTTATTTTCAATGCGGGCGGGAATCCATTGCCTTTTCTACCGCAAAGGGATATCGAGCGCGGCGATATTATTGTCTTTAAATATCCGGGAAATACCCTCGACCCGATGGCAGATGAAAGCCGCGGCATAATTCCCTTTCAAATCAATTACGTAAAAAGGGTGATCGGCCTTCCGGGGGAAACCGTAGAATTTAGAAATAATCAGGTCTTTATTAACGGAAAGCTGTTGCCCGAACATCGCGTCGTTGGAACTTCTGATGACCAAAAGTCTGCGCTGACGGAGAGAGAGTTCGAACCGCAAAAGCCGGACGAAAAGTATAACGTTTACTATCGTGATGAAACGATGAAAGTAGTCCAAGAAGGGCAAGAACTATCTTTGCAAGGATTCAATTACGGAGTCATGGGAAAGATCACAAAAGTTCCCGAAAACAGCTACTTTGTTATGGGAGACAGCCGTGATAATAGTGAAGACAGCCGCGTATGGGGTTTTGTGCCGCGCAACCTGATCGTTGGACGGGCGATGTTTGTTTACTGGTCGTGCGACCGTGGAGCAAGCAATGGAAGTATACTAGGATGCGTCACAAATCCAAGACTCAGCAGAATTGGTACGATGATCAAATAGCATCAGCTGATACATCTATAAAAATAGAATTTACCTCGATATATGAAAATACGGTTCGGCGGCGAAGTAAAAGAAGCTCTGGAGAATGGTGCACCGATCGTCGCTCTTGAATCAACAATTATTTCTCATGGTCTGCCTTTCCCGCAAAATCTTGAAGCCGCGCAGAACGCTGAAAGAATCATAAGAGAAACCGGCGCTGTCCCGGCAACGATTGCTGTTTTTGAAGGTGAGTTTTGCGTCGGCTTATCAGTTTCTGAGTTCCAAATTCTGGCGACCAACCCTGATATTAGAAAAATATCTACGCGCGATCTGCCGATCGCTGCTGCTAATAAACTCACCTGTGCGACTACCGTCGCCACGACGTCTTTCATAGCGCACAAGGCAGGGATCAAAGTTTTCTCTACCGGTGGAATCGGCGGAGTTCATCGCGGTTATGCACGGGATGTTTCTGCAGACCTTCCTATGTTGGCAAGAACGCCGATAATCGTGGTTTGTTCGGGAGCGAAGATAATTTTAGACCTGCCCGCGACCCGCGAATGGCTTGAGACCAATGGAGTGACGATCATAGGTTATGAGTGCGAAGAGGTGCCTGCATTCTATGCCAGAAGAAGCGGTCTTTTAGTTGACCAGCAGGTAGACTCGATCGATGGCATTTCAGCTATCGCAAGATCGCGCGACGAACTTCAATTACCAAATGCAATTTTGGTTACGGTTCCGGTTCCTGAAGAATTCGAAGTGGACGCCGATAAACTCGAATATATTTTGAATTCGTCGTTAACAGCAGCCGAAAAAAACAATA
>JBGTEI010000305.1:0-5784 GCA_041747875.1 Pyrinomonadaceae bacterium
TATTAGAAAGGGGGCGCCGATTGCCGTAGAAAATGTACGCATTCATTCATTAGTTGACGGATATGGGTACAACTTCAAAGCAAGGCGGTTTTTATCGCCGTAGTTGGAATACATCCGGAGAAAATTTAGATGATCGAAATCCTGGAGTTAAGAGCGTTGCGCGGCCCGAACCGTCACACGAGGCATAAGGCCATTTTCATGGCCCTCGATATTAAAGATTTTGAGGACCGGCCGTCAGATAAGATCCCGGGTTTTACGGATCGGCTGCTGAAGCTTATTCCGACCCTTAAGGAACACGGTTGCTCAATTGGAAAACCCGGCGGCTTTGTCCAAAGGCTTGAGGAAGGAACATGGGCCGGACATATTATTGAGCATATCGCTATCGAGCTTGAATGCCTCGCCGGAATGGATGTCGGCTATGGGAAAACCCTTACGACCGTCCAAAAAGGAAAATATCTTGTAATTTTCCGGTACCTCGTCGAATCCGCGGGATTAAAAGCGGCAAAAGAGGCTGTCGCTTTATTTGAAGCATTGGCGGACGGGAAGAACTTCGATATCGGTCAGGTTATATCCGATCTTAAAGTCTTGCGAGAAGATAATACGTTGGGGCCGACGACCTGGAGTATCGTCAAGGAAGCAAAATCAAGGAATATCCCATTCATCAGGCTAAACAGTGACAGTTATATTCAACTGGGTTATGGCATCTCTCAACAAAGGATCCAGGCCTCCATCACGGGGCAGACTTCGGCTATTGCCGTAGAAGTGGCCGACGAAAAGACAAATGTAAAGAAGCACTTGAATAAAGCCGGAATCCCCGTTCCATACGGGCAAATGGTTTCGACCGAAGAAGAGGCGATAGCCGTTTTTGATGAGATCGGAGCAGCGGTCGTCGTCAAACCGGATGTCGGGAACCACGGGAAGGGGGGCACGATCAATGTTACCGATTTAGATCAATTGAAAAAGGCCTTTCGTGCAGCTCAGTTCCGCTGTCCCGATGTGATTGTTGAAGAGTATGTTAAAGGGGATGATTTTCGGTTTTTGGTCATCGATGGAAAGTTTGTCGCGGCGGCCAGACGGGAACCCGCTCATATAATAGGCGATGGAATTGCGACGATCAAAGATCTTATCGAAAAAGTGAATTCCGATCCCCGACGGGGCTATGGGCATGAAAAAGTGCTTACCCAGATAGATGTCAATGACATGACGCGCAGGCTTTTGTTGCTGAGCGGAAAATCTCTCGAATACGTACCAGAGGAAGGTGAAAAGGTCTATCTCAAAACCACGGCAAATCTCAGTCAGGGTGGGACCGCCACTGATGTTACCGATGAGGTCAACCCTGAAATAATTTTGATGGCAGAGCGGGCAGCCCGGATCATTGGATTAGATTGCGTAGGAGTAGATGCCCTCGCCGTCGACATATCGCTTCCCCTGCGGCATTCGGGCGTCAAAGTGATCGAGCTAAATGCCGCTCCCGGATTCCGTATGCATCTCGAACCCACACACGGCCAATCCCGCAATGTCGCAAAACCAGTAATCGATATGCTTTTCCCGCAGGGATACGTTCAAATTCCGGTGGTCGCCGTAACCGGTACAAATGGTAAAACAACCACCTGTAAACTGATCAGCCATACATTGAAGTATTCGGGGAAAAAAGTAGGTTTGACCTGTACGACCGGCGTTGCAATTGACGGAAATTTTATCTTAACAGGAGACTACTCCGGTCCGGAGGGCGCTGAGATCGTGATGCGGGAACCAACTGTGGATCACATCGTGCTCGAAGTCGCGCGGGGCGGATTAGTCAGACGCGGTCTCGGCGTGGATGAAGTTGATGTCGGTGTTTTGCTGAATATAGGCAGCGATCATTTGGGAACCGACTGGATCGAAACCCAGGAAGATCTGAGCCTAATAAAATCCACGGTAGTAGAAGTAGTAAAGAAATCCGGCACTTCGGTGTTAAACGCAGATGACGACATGACGATGAGCGTTTTGGATCGTGCCCGCGGAACGATCGTATTATTTTCACTGGATCCGGCCAATCAAAAGATCAATGAACATCTGGAAAACGGCGGAACCGTCGTCACGGTAGATCAGCGAAATGTCATTATCAGAAACAGAGAATTGGATATTCCGGTCTGCACGCTTGAAGAAATTCCCATCTCTTTTGGAGGAATCGTTGACTTTAACATCGCCAACGCTCTCGCCGCCGTCGGAGCACTCCACGGGTTGAATTTACCTCTTGAGCAAATTCGAAACGGGATCATGACATTTTACCCTTCGGCAAATCAAAACCCGGGCCGAATGAACTTATTCGATTTCGAAAAGTACAAGGTCCTTGTCGATTATTGTCATAATCCGGATTCGGCCCACGCCCTTGCCAAATTATTGCCAAGGCTCTCCCGCGGAAGAAAGATCGCGCTCTGCCATGGAACGGGCAACCGAACCAATGAGCAACTCATTGAATATGGGATTGCCCTGGCTGCGGCACATGATTTTGTCGTATTGGCCGATTTTGACCCTCGCAACAGACCAAAAGGAGAAACCCCCGAACTCGTCCGTGAGGGATTGATCAAAGGAGGTCTAGAAGAGGCTAGTATTCACATCGTCGACGACCCCGATAAGGCTATGGATTATCTTTTTTCAAAGGCAGAAAAAGGAGACCTTCTGGTTATTAATCCCGAAAATCTCGAATCCGTTATGAGTCAGGTAATCGAACGGCACCGGCAGGAAGTGATACGTATTTGATTTTTTTGCACTACTACGATCTTTCCATTCTCACTTGCCGACCAAAACATCTACAGCTTTCTTAGGCCTATAATAATTGACGGGAAATCTGCCGGAGCCGTCGGTTTCGCGTTGGATCTTAGAATCATTATTATATTTTGCACACTGCTGTTTCACTGCAAACACGGAATTCTTCACCGCACATTTTACATTAATGTCATTGTGTTAAAGTTACGAATATGGCGAGATTTATAAAAAAGCATAAAAAGGAAATTGGATTATCACCAGATGCTTTGTATTTTAGAGGCGAAAAAAAGATTGATAAAGTTTTACTAAGGATCATTGATTATGACCCGAAAGATCTTGAGGAAATTACGATCAATAAGGCTCACGATGCTCTGAAATATAGAGACAAAGAAACCGTCACGTGGTTTAACATAGATGGTTTGCACGACTTAGATTTAATGAAGGAGATCTCAAGAACCTTTGATGTTGAGCAACTTGTTTTAGCCGACGTTTTAAATACTGATGATCGACCGACAGTTCACGAATATTCAAATTGTATTTTTATTTCGATCAAAATGCTTCAGCTAAATGAGGAAACGGGTGAAATTTCAGTTGAAAATCTGAGTTTGATATTGACCGATTCGATGTTGATTTCCTTTCAGGAAACAAAAGGCGATGTTTTTGAACCCGTCCGGGAGCGAATTAGATCAAACAAAAAACGCATCAGAAATTCGGGAACCGATTATTTGTTATTTACTTTGCTCGATATTGTCATAGATAACTACATTTATATTATCAGCTTACTTGGCGACGAAATCGAGGATTTGGAAGCCGAAGTTTTAATAGAACCGGAGCAGACCGTTATCGACGAAATAAATTCATACAAACGGGAATTGAATTTTTTGCGAAAAAACATAAACCCTGCCAAAGAAATGATCTTGGCATTGACCAAAATTGACTCTGATATTATCGACGACAGCACCGATCCTTACTTTAAGGAACTTCTCGACAACATATATCAGGCGACCGAATCTTCTGACAGTTACAGAGAAATCTTGTCAGATCAACTGAATATCTATCACACGACGATCAGCAGTAAACTCAATGACGTAATGAAATTTTTGACGATTTTTTCGGTCATTTTTATACCGCTTACCTTTATCGCAGGTATATATGGCACAAATTTTGATTTTGTCCCGGAGCTTCATTTTAAATACGGATACTTTATTATGTGGGGAGTTATGATCTTCGTGACAATTGGAATGTTAGTCTATTTTAGAAAGAAAAAATGGCTCTAGAAACTATTTAAACCCACATGACTGAACGATCCGGTCGGCAGTTTCATGAAGGTTCGTCCGGGGTTCCTTTTTTGCGATCGACATTAGCTCTTCTTTTGACGGGTCGTGAGATATTGGCGGCCGAATTCGTATCGAGACCCCTCATTACGTCAAAAAATAATAACCTCAAACGGACGACATCAAATGACCAAAAACGCCGCCTGCTCCTGTGGATCGTCTTGTTATCCGGCCTTCGCGTCAGACGATCGCACGAGGAGGCGAAACCCACCGTACGCCATCCGTTTTGCATCAAAAACCGGATTCGGTAGATCGATCAAGGGATCGATCAGATCCGCCATCCTTGGATCGGCCGCGACCTTCTCGTTTGCCAGATCACGTGCCTCACGAGAGTCAAATACCACCCATCCAAAGACGATGGATTCATCCTTCGTCGCGGCTGCAAGATGAGTGAACGAGCGCGTTCCCTCCAGTTTCAAATCGTCACCGACATATTCCCTGTAGTCGAGTGCGCCATGCTCCTTCCAGATCTCTGCAACCGCGCGGGCGGCGCGCCTGTACTCGTCTAAGCGATCACGCGGAACGGGAAGAACGAATCCGTCGATGTAACTAGCCATATCTCCTCCGAAAGTACTGGATCCTGTATTCTAAGCCGGTTAATGTCCGCAACCGCCGTCTTCGCGGGTCAGGCGCGATAGTCGCTTTTGACTTGCGGGCCCGCGCGTCGCATAGTGATCGGCGTGCTATTTAAGTCGGACCAACTTTCCTTTTCGTTTTGCCACGTTCTTGTAATCCCATTGAATGGTTCTCGATTTCTTGATCCAGCGATTCACGTCTTTCACATTGATTTGGTTACAAAGCGTGAAAATAATTGAAGCATCTTTGAATTTTCCGGTTCCTGGCTGCAGCTTGTCTTCGTCGAAACCCGCGCCGCTCCAGAACATGAGCCGGATTCCGGCCTTCTGTTTGCTGTAACCGACGATCGGATTTCCGTTCAGGAACCAGACCGGATGCCGATGCCAGATCTTGCTTTCGGCTTCGGGCAGCAGTTCGTAAATGATCGCCGCAAGAGTCTGGCAGATAAGCTGCTCTTCGACATTTGATTGACTTTCATTGAAAGCTTCGATTTTCGCGTTCATTTCTATTGACGGTATGATATTTGACATAACAGGACACCGAAATCGTTGACCATTTTTCTGCAAACCTCCCAAGGGCGGCGGTAATTCGGGCGGCCGCACCGACGTTCACCGCAAGCGCCGAAACGTGGTTTGGGCCCGATGTCAAAGCCCCGCAAGTTGGGTTCAAACTGCTTCAATCGTCCGGCGGAATAAAGGGTTCGGCGTCACTTTCTCGACAAACACTTGAACACCACCTCGAAGCGCTCTCTTTCCCTCTACCGAAAGGAGCGTCATTCGCAGAGCAGTCGTAATAACACGATGCATATTAAGTGCACCTTCATTAGCTTTAAAAACAGCATCGCCTCGCGTAAATGTGAAAGTGGTCTGAACAATCCTCCTTTGTTAGACCTTTCATTTTATACGTTCGATTTGAGCAGATAACTACTTCAACATATCGAATTTCCTGTTCGCCAGGCACTATTGTCCTCTCGGTTGGAGTAGTCCGTTTAATATAAAATTCTTATAATTTGCCAATGATGCTGTCAGACTCTAAAACAAAAGTCAATCTTTTGCGTTTTGATTTTGTTACGTTTGGAGCAAGTAAAAATGGCGGTCATTCTGAGCCTCAAAGTCGTTTATCTTAT
>JBGTEI010000306.1:0-6926 GCA_041747875.1 Pyrinomonadaceae bacterium
AAAGTTCAACCTTGAAAAATTCCTAATCCCAAACCCGAAATTGGATCAATTCGAAACCGGAACAATTCGACTCGATTATCTTTCACAAAGATACGATTCTTGGGCTGGACAAATCCTGAAATCGGCGTTAGATTACTTACCGCGCACTTAACTTACAAAGGGAGTCTTTCATTTGAAAGCGATTGAGGCTATCGAAGTTTGGCGCACTTCGCACCCGACGTTTAAGTACCTTCAATATTTCCCTGTTATTTATTCTAGCTTTATAAAATTCAGACTTTCTAAAGGTGAGCCATCGAACAGAAATGTTCGAGCGGGAAGCCTAAAATTGTCAATTACAAACGAGAGAATTCCGACTGAATATGGACCGGTGCTGGTCTCTTAAATCAAAAACTTCGGATTCAATTTAGTCCTGAATCGATAGATCGCCCGCACTGAAAGTTTGAAAGACGCGCTGGCGCGTTTGGGTGCGGCGAACAAAGCTACATTCCGATTTGAAAAGTGAGATTGAAACTGTTGTTGATTGATCAATAGCATCTTGCTAGTTAAAAAATGTTTCGAAACACCCCCAACGAATTCGAGAAAGAAATAATCAAGGACCATCAAAGCGATCACGAAAAATTTCGGAAATTTGCCGGTCAGACCTCACCGGCAGAGCCCGTTGTAGAAGTTGGCCGTTTTTTCATGCATTCGCTGGACCTCCAGTGCATTGCCGGATTCGATGGTTACTTTAGGCGTTTGAATCCGGCGTGGACAACTAACTTGGGATGGACGCTAGAAGAACTAAAGTCCAGACCATTAGAGGATTTTGTTCACCCGGATGACCGCGGTTCGACGAAGGCGGAACTCAGCAGACTTCGCGAGGGGCAAGAAACTTCCTTTTTCGAAAATCGTTTCCGCCACAAAGACGGCTCGTACCTATGGTTGCAATGGAATGGGTGGTCGGCACCGGGACTTCAACAGATCTACGCCACCGCGCGGGACGTCACAGAACAGAAGCGGCTGGAGCGGGAGATTCTGGAAATTATCGATCAAGAAAAGGAGCGGCTGGGACGAGAGCTGCACGATGGTTTATGCCAAACGCTTGCCGGAATTGCAGCACTGTAGTTCGACGCTTTCCAAAAAGCTTTCCGCGAGCAAGGAAGTGGCCGCATCTGAGGCATCAGCCGAGGTCAGCAAGTTGCTGAGCGACTGCATCGGCGAAGCTCGCAACCTTGCCCGCGGACTTTCCCCGTTTGGTCTGGACGATCTGGGTTTAGACATAGCGCTTGAATCCCTTGCCTTTAACGTCCAAAATCTGTTTCGCGTTTCCTGTGTATTCGTGTGCGACTGCGACATTCCCAGTATTGGTCGCACCACCGAACAGCATCTCTTTCGCATCGCGCAGCAAGCCGTCAACAATGTTCTGGCACATTCGAATGGAGATCGGATCGAGATATGTCTCGCCCTCGGGCAATTGAGCATCAGCGATAACGGCGTTGGGATTTCTGATGCCACGATTACGAAGGAAGGCTTAGGGCTGCATACCATGCGCTATCGGGCACGCCTTATTGGAGGCAGTCTCACGGTGGGGAAGCGACCCGATCAAGGTACTGAGGTCATCTGCACTTTTCCACTTTCCGACATCGCTGACACCGTTGGAAATCAGAACGAAGGTGCAGCTGAAATGTTGAAGGAATCCCTAAAGTGAAAAAGAAGATTCTCATCGTTGACGATCATCCAATCCTGCGTCGCGGCTTGGCGAGTATGATCGAGTCTGAGCCTGACCTCGTGGTTTGCGGAGAAGCCGCCACCTGCCGGACCGGACTAAATACGCTCCAGAAGACCAATCCCGATCTGGTGATCGTTGATCTTGAGCTAGCGAAAGGTGAAGATGGACTTGATCTGGTCAAGGACATGAAAAGGCGGTTCCCGAAAATTCCCGCGCTTGTGCTTTCTATGCATGACGAAGCAGTCTACTCCGAACGTTCGCTGCGGGCAGGCGCACGTGGCTATATCACCAAACAACAACTCGACGAAACGGTTTTGATCGCCGTCCGCCAAATTTTGGCAGGCGAAACGTATATGAGCGACAAGCTCCGAGAGCGGCTTTCCGCGAAATTTGTAACCGGGCACAAACACTGGAAACAGACTCGCCGCTTGACGTGCTCAGCGACCGCGAATTGCAAGTGTTTCGGCTGATCGGTCAAGGACGGAGCACCCGCCAGATTGCCGATAACCTGAGTCTGAGCGTCAAGACCGTCGAATCGCACCGCGAACATATCAAGAACAAGTTGAGCATCCATTCCGGTACAGAGTTGGCTCACCGTGCAACACAGTGGATTGAAACCGGCCGAACCGGCTGACCCGACAGATTCCCTTTTACTTTTCCGCTTCATGGGGCTTTCCCCTATGCAACAATCGGGCATCGCCCCGATGTATTAATCCTGCCCGTGTATCAATATATCCATTACTGAACAAGGAATTGGCAGAATACATAATATACTGATCGCGTACATTAGCTCTCCGCAAGAGTCGGAGTCAATACGGCGAATCCTGATCATCGACGATCATCCTCTGATGCGGCGCGGGCTGACTTCGATTATTGACAACGAGCCTGATCTGAAAGTGTGTGCCGCGGCCTCTAACTACCGAGAAGCGATTGAGGCGATCACTAACTCGTGCCCCGATCTTGTAATCACCGATTTTTCCATGAAGGATGGCGACGGTATAAATGTGATTCAAAGCATCCGCTCAAGTAATAAGAAACTGCCCGTGCTGTATTAACTGCAACTGACGAACCGCAGTACGCCCGCCTGGCGTTGAGCGCCGGTGCCAATGGGTTTGTCTCAAAGCAGGAACTCGGAGAAACGCTGCTTGTTGCCATCAAAGGCGTGCTGACCGGCGAGACCTTCTTGAGCCCGAAAATAAACGTCGGGATTACGCGAATTAGCTGAGTACCGCGTTAAACGGTCAAGTAACTTCGATGCCTTTCACCTTTCCAGATTACGAGACACACTTCCTTTAAGTTTTACAAATTTTAGGACTTAAGCCAGAAATCCGATTCTGTTTTGAACTGGCGAGCCTCTCGTTGTTGCCACTCCAGCAATAAGGGATTCCCCCATAACAAAATCAGGGTTAATCCCTGATGCGAAACCTAGATCAAACCACTACAGTTGCTGAGAAAAAGAAAAGTTTCGAAATTCTGTCAATTGTTGTCTCAGAAGAAATAGCTGCTTCTGGCTTCAGCTGCGTTGTTGGTCATGGTCGCCAAACGTTTGGAAAGAGGAAAGTGAACGCAAGATTCCCGTATCTTAAACAAATTCAAAAACAACCAAGAAGGTAGAAAAATTATGATTGTTCAAGTTAAAAACTCCAAAATAAAAACCGCTATCTTTTTCGGGCTGGTTTTATTGTGCATGAGCATATTTCTTTACTTAGATTTGAATGAGGTTGGGGATCTCATAAACAGGGTTTCAGCTGAAGTAAATGATATTTCAGGAAATAATTCAAATGCTGAAACTACCAAGGCCCAAAACGCAATTGAAAAAATAAAGAATGACATTCAGGCTGAGACGCTGAATGCGGCTGAGAACTCGTCGTTGTACGAAGTCGAAAAAGATTCGACAGGCGAAAAAGACGCTTTTTCCGCGAAGAACCCGGGTCAGGCAATGAACATTGTTTTTGCGAACGGCGGGACGGTTCTGAAAGTTTTGCGGTCAGCTACAAAATATGAAACGAAAGGCAGCAACGCAGATGGTTTAATCGGGAATTCGGAACCCAACGACGCAGTGTCAAGTACAAAATCACCGGAGCAGAATGAGACGGACGAAGTGAAAATGAACTTTGTCGGAGCGGGCTATGGTAAAAAGTTTTCGAAAGTTTCGGGCGACTCCGAAATGCTGGCGGACAAGGATCGTCTGACCTACAAACACAAACTTGAAAACGAAAATTTCATTGAAGAATGGTACGTAAACAAGGCCTCGGGAATCGAGCATGGTTTCGTATTGAACCAACCTCTCGACGGCCGGGACAAAACCGAACAGGAGAAAACACGTCTAAACATTAGATTAAATACCGGAGAGAGATTCAAAGTAACGTTAAACGGCGACGCGGATGGGCTGATTCTGACGGATTCAAATGGCATTGAGATCAGTTCCACGGGTCTGACAGTATTTGATTCGGGCGGCAAGAATCTGGAATCGAGTATGAGCTATTCGCGCGGAATGATCTCGATAGATTTTTCGGATACGGGAGCCAACTATCCAGTAACAATAGATCCTGTCTGGAGCCGGGTAACGAAGCAGACTTCTTCGGTTTCTCCGGCAAATGACAAGATCGGCAATTCGGAATCGATTGACCCAGATAAAATGGATGCCGGTGCGGCGTGTAAAATCAACCCCAAGGCAATGGATCAAAGTAAGGCTTTCAATGGGGCGTTTGCGCCACAGACCTTAAGTAGCTTCCGGAACCGGCTTTTTGACAATGAAATTAACTGGTCTTTTATAGGGAGCAATTCGTCATTGCGTCAGGAGCAGCTTTTGCAAGAACCTGTGTCCCTTTCGCTCAACGTTGCGCGACGGGACCACACAGCGACGGCGTTGCCGGATGGAAGAGTAGTTGTGATCGGCGGCGAAAACAAGGACGGCCCGGTAAGTGAGGCAGAGATCATTGATCCGGTAAACAAAACGGTTGCAGTAGTTGCATCCCTGATTACGCCTCGGGAGAAACATTCGGCAACGATTTTGCGCGACGGACGGGTGTTGATTATCGGCGGATCGAACGGAAGTGGTGCGCTTAATTCGACGGAGATATTCGACCCGCAAACTAATTCATTCTCGACAGGACCAAAGTTGAAACTTGCCCGGTCGGGCCAAAGTGCCACGTTTCTACAAGACGGCGCACTGCTTGTAGCGGGCGGGCGGGCTGATGGCACCGCTGAGCTTTACGACGATACTACCGGACAATTCACACTCCTGAGTTCAAGATTGAACGGTCCCCGAAGTTCGCAGGGTGCGGCATTGCTTGAGAACGGCGATGTGCTGATGGCGGGAGGTATCGGGCCAGACGGAAAGCTTCTCGATACCGCTGAATTCTTCGAGCCGGAAAGCCAGGACTTTGTTCCGATTACAACCTGGATGTATGCCGAGCGCGTTCGACCGGAGCTGCGGGTGCTGCCGGACGGAAAAGTTCAGGTAATCGGCGGAGACGAACGGGGAACGATGGAAATGTATGACCCCGACGGAGGATTCTTCAGGGGGTTTGCCGAGCTTAAGGAGACCGCTGCATCGGTTCCGATCTCGGGGCTGCTGCAGGCTCGGACGCGAACCGCTTTTATTGATGCTGCCGGAAAAAAAGACGAAGGCGACCAGCAGCCTGATGCCGGTCAGCATCCTCAGTTTACATTTAATAATTCAGTAATTAGTCTTAATCCGACTGATGGTGGTGAAGAAAAAGAACAGAAAGAGCCACGACCGAATACCGGCGATGAAAAGCGTGTCATTCTGGACAGTTCGATCTTCCGCACAAATTACAGTGCTACGGAGATTCCTCAGCTCAATCTGGCGATGGTTGCCGGCGGTTTCGATCCGCGGGGGATATTCCTGAAATCCGTAAATATTGTGGTGAGCAATTCCGCTGTCGTAACCACCGACAAGGTTGACTATCCGCCTGAAGGCACACCGGTCATCAGCGGCAGCGGATGGGTAAGCAACGAAAGCATCGTCATTTCCAGATTGGAGACAATGACCGGTAAACAAACCACGCTCCGCGCCGTCACCGACAATAACGGAAATTTTTCAAACGGTGAACTCTCGCAAGCTGACCACGAGGTTGGAAGCTATATACTGACCGCAGTTGGTGAAACCTCAGGCTATGTCAGCCAGACCATTTACAGAAGCGGCCCGCCGCTCGATCCGGAAAAGGCCGGCAAGGCGCCTATGAAGGTGAAATTCATTATTGATCTCTCTGACGCGGACGAGGGGACAGTTCAACTTTCTTATGGGCCGTTCAAATATAAGATCAATCGGGTAAGTATGCGCGGAAATCGAAGCGAAATTAATGCGGACTTTAGAATTCCTGCACCGGGCGTACAGTATGGTTGGAAGGACAAGGGGATCAGCTTTGGTGGGGTCACTTGGAAATCGGACGCAGACGTTTCGTTGAGTGGTTCAGTTGAGATAACCATAAACGTTGACTACGGTGCTCTCCCGAACCCTCTTTGTTGTGCGTGCAAAGCAGGCTGCAAGCTAACCGGTTTATGTCGCAGAAACACGTGCAACAATAGTTGCCAAAATTCATGCGGTGGCCGTTTGCCGGACCTAAACGTAGAAATGAAGCAGGTGGCGAATGTTAGATACGAATTCGAGCACAGAATTAAGCTGTCTGGTTTTACCCTTCTTATAAACGATATCTTTTTGGTTCCTCTTTATGGTATCCATATTCCACCAACGCCAAAAACAGGCGGTTTTGGATACACCGATGCAGTAGGAATTATCGCGGGTGTACAAGTAACAGCCACGGCAGGATTTGAGACTGGGTGGGGGGTTAATGCAAGTACCTCCACGACGGTGAGTACGGGAACAAGCCACCCCTTCCACAAATTTTCCAACATTACTAATGCAAGTTTCGACGCTGATTTTAAACCGGTTAGCTTCGATAACTTTTGCGTAAAGCTCAGTCTTGGTGTTGGATACCAGTACAAGATTTCTCAATTACCTTGTGACGGCATATTCGGCGCTACGCTGCGTCCGGCGGCAGTGTTCTATGAGGTATGTTTTAACGCAGACAAAAGCGATCCGAATTGCGGTAGACACAGCTATGAAATAGCCAACGGTTTTCAGTGGGACGGTTCGGTGGAAGCAGGCTGCTCAATCCTAAAGGTGCCGTTTGTTAATTTTGTTCAAGAATATATTCGGGCTCCTATTTATGGCGATTCATTAGGGATATTC
>JBGTEI010000307.1:0-3548 GCA_041747875.1 Pyrinomonadaceae bacterium
GGCTTAATAGACATTTTTAATGGTAAATACCTTGGAACATCTTGATACCATTAGGTTTGAGGTAGGTCAAAGGTAATGAATAAAAAAACTGCTTTTACTGTGGATCGAAAATCACGAGGAAATACGGGTTTGTTGGGAAAGCGCAGCGGTATGAATGTGTAGTTTGCGGGCGTCAATTTATAGGTGGAGCGAGGCTTAATGACAAGATTTTGTGGGTGGAATACACAAAAGGAAAGCAGACGTATCGACAACTCGCGGAGAAATACGGGTGTTCGGTGAGGACGATACAGCGAAGGCTTGATAAGGTTGAGATTAGCGGCGACGAATCGGTTGCGGGCATTGCGGGTGAGGTCGTGTTGGTAATGGACACGACATATTTTGGGCGAGGTTTTGGCGTGATGGTGTTGAGGGATGCCGGGACGGGCGAGGTACTCTATCGCAAATTTGTGAAGTATGAGACGAACAGTTTATACGAAAAATGCGTGAGCGATCTTAAAGAACAAGGTTATAAGATCAAGGCGATAGTGTGCGATGGACGGAAAGGGTTGTTCGGGCTTTTTGATGAGACGCCGATCCAGATGTGCCAGTTTCATCAAATCGCGATCATTACGAGATCCCTGACACGCAACCCTAAACTACCGGCTGCACAGGAGTTAAGGGAATTGGTGCTGATGCTGACCAAAACTGACAAAGAAACCTTTGTCGGCGATTTGGCTGGCTGGCTTGAAACATGGAAGAAATTCATGGACGAGCGAACCGTCAATCCGGAAACCGGAAAGAGCTTCTATACGCACAAACGTCTCCGCAGCGCCTATCGAAGTTTGAAGACAAATCTGCCGTGGTTGTTCACTTTTTCCGATCATCCCGATCTGAAAATTCCAAACACAACCAATTCGATCGACGGACTTTTTGCCGATCTGAAAAACAAAATTCGATGCCACAACGGTCTGTCAAAAACAAGGAGAATGAAATTTATCAATGAGTTTTTTAAGGCATAAGACCTCCGTAAATAGAAAAGGAACTCGTCTTCACAAGTCCCTTCCCTCGACATTTACGTCGGTCACCAAGCTATTCCTGGCGAGTTGCTCTAAAGCCTCGCCCGCGTCCGCTTCACTTGATCTTCTACCCTTAACAAATACAACTTTTCGTTTCTACCAGAAAACAAAAAAACACCATTAAAAATGTCCATTAGAAAAAAGTTCTAAAAAATACCATTAAAAATGTCTATTACACCTAAATTTTCTACGTTGATAGATTGTTTACATGCGAGGTAAGTCGTGATTTATATCGCGCCGCCGTGTTTTTATGCAAAATTCCTTTATTAACCGATTTATCGATAACCGCAATTGTTGGATTCAATAATTCCTGACTCTGCGCCTTGTCGTGGTTCGCCAGTGCGCTTCTCAATTTCTTGATCTGGGTTCGTAAACTTCCGCGATTCGCCCGATTTACAGCATTTCTTTTAATATTTTGCCGAACTCGTTTTTCGGCTGACTTATGATTTGGCATTCAAACTCTCCGTAAAATCTAATTATCAGTAAGTGAAAACATTCTCAATCAGAGAATTAAAAAGTATAGATGTTGACAAAATTGATGTCAAGCGAGATCGCTAATTTTCCAGCCTTGCGGCGAGCGTGTGCATAAGGTCTACGCAGAGAACAAATATCGGAGGATAAACGATAAATTCCGGTTTTAGCCCTCTTGAAAACATGGTAGGTATTGAAGCGTTAATTACGACTTCAAAATAATTGCCAATCGCCCAGCCGATCCCTAAACTGATCATTAAACCAAAAATCAGAAACGCGACTGCTGCGAATTTAGTATAAGTTTTATCGGTCTTTTCTGTTTCTTCCAGAATCGACTCGTGAAAATCTTCGTAACTGTAGGTATAACGTTCAAAACCTGCCTTTAGCCTTTTGAATAGGTGTATACAGCCGATCACAAATAGCGAAATGATAGCAATCTTTCCGATTATCGGCGAATTCGTCCAAATCGCCGGTCGAAACGTCGCGACGAAGGCGGTAGATACAAAAAGTGCGACGGTTGGAAATATTACCCGTTGTAAAGCCATTGACTCTTGCCGCTCTTCGGCAATCATTCTGTCAATAATCGCATTATAACGGCGTTCGTAAACCATCTGACGCCAACGCCGGGCATGAGTGTTTTCCGAAGACATTACCGAACCGTTTTCGCGTTTGTATTTTTCATTTAGTAACCGTTGGTCGTACTCTGCCCGTTTTTGCGGGTTCAGCAGTGTTTTATAAGCTTTTGTGATTCGGGCAAATTCTTCAGAAGACGAATCGGTTGCCGCGTTTACATCCGGATGGATTTTTCGCGCAAGACGACGATACGCTGACTTTATCTCAGTTTTTGAAGCCTTGGGTGAAACTTTCAGGACTTTGTAGTAATTCACCATTTTGAATAAAAAAGGAAGAGTTGAATTT
This sequence comes from Pyrinomonadaceae bacterium, assembly GCA_041747875.1. Classification (GTDB taxonomy): domain Bacteria; phylum Acidobacteriota; class Blastocatellia; order Pyrinomonadales; family Pyrinomonadaceae; genus Aridibacter. The sequence goes on from JBGTEI010000307.1 coordinate 2,445, forward strand.
GCAGTTCGCCGGTCAAAACGACATTCAAATTATAGCATAAACGCGCCGGAAATTTGAAAACTCGTAACTTCCAGCGAACCATTCCAAATTATCACGGTTTTTACTCCAAATTGTCGATCTGCAAACTTATTGGGTTAGCGCCTGAAATCTTCACAGCATCTATAACCTTTGCCACGCTGCCGTAATCCATTGAACGCGGCGCTTTTATGAAAACGGTTTTTTCAATTTTCTCGTCGTAACTTAAATCATTTCGCCCGACCAATCTCTCCGCCATTGCGCCATTTATTCTCCGTTCTTTAAAAATTCCCTTAAGGCGTTTGATCAAATCGTCCGCATTGTTGGCATCGCCATATCCCGTTTCATCGTTTATTTTTAGAGTCGAATCTGACAAAAGTGTAACGACCAGAGTGTCGATATGATCCGAGATTTTCTCATCGGATTTTGGTTCACTTGGAATTTGGGCCTTAAAATCGGTCGGTTTGAGCGGTGAAATTACCATAAAAATAATCAATAATACCAATAAAACATCGATCAGCGGGGTTACATTTATCTCGGGTTTGGTCGTCATCTGTTTTCCTCCACAAATTTAATTTGGAAGATTAGACGCCACTAAATTGAATTTGTTCCCGTTAACTAAAGTCCGCATTTAATGCCTTAAATATGGCTTGCGCCTTAAGGATCGATTCCTGATACTCGCTTTCCGCGTCGCTATCGATGACTACTCCGCCGCCGACGTTAAAGATAGCTACATTTTCGCGAACAACCATCGTACGAATCGCGACATTCATGTCAAAGGTGCCGGGAAGATCAAAACCCGTTTGCGGAATGTGATAGCCGATCGCTCCCATCGAAAGACCTCGGTTTGCGGTTTCGAGTTCATCGATAATTTGCATTGTCCGAATTTTTGGCGCTCCCGTTATTGAACCGCATGGAAAAACTGCTCTTATTAAGTCTGACTGTCTAAAGCCTTTCCGAACCTTTCCCTCTATCGATGAAACAAGATGAAAAAGCGTCGGATGAACCTCAAGTTCGCAAAGTTTTTCTACTTTTACCGAACCAAATTCGCAGATTCTACCAAGATCATTTCGCAAAAGATCGACGATC
>JBGTEI010000308.1:0-2782 GCA_041747875.1 Pyrinomonadaceae bacterium
TTCCGAAATGCGTTTTGAACTCGAAAAAATGCTCGCCTGCGATGATGAAGAGTCTTTAGGCGAAGACGATCTTGAGAAAAGTGCTTATGAACATTTTTCAAACGGCGCAAACACAAAGATCCCTGAAAACATTGGTGAATACAAGATAATCCGTGAGATCGGACGCGGCGGCATGGGCGCCGTTTATGAAGCGATTCGAACCGGCGAAAATTTTACGCAGCGTGTCGCGCTCAAAGTTATCAAACGCGGAATGGACACAGATGCGATCGTCTCGCGATTTCGCCATGAGCAGCAGATTCTTTCTTCCCTCGAACACCCAAACATCGCTCGCTTTTTAAATGGAGGGATGACTGAAGATAATTTGCCTTTTTATGCAATGGAATTTGTTGAAGGCGAATTTATTGACGATTACTGCGAGAATGAAAAGCTGAGCGTTGAAGAAAGGCTCAGTTTGTTTAGAAAGGTTTGCGAAGCGGTCCAATTTGCCCACCAAAATCTGATCGTTCACCGCGATCTCAAGCCGCGCAACATACTCGTGACAAAGGACGGGATCCCAAAGCTATTGGACTTTGGAATCGGAAAGATAATTTCACCTGAATCGTTTGAAGCAATTGGCACTGCAACTCAATTTGGAATGATGACCCCGGATTACGCTTCGCCAGAGCAGATCCGCGGTTTACAAATAGGAACGCCAAGCGATATATACTCGCTTGGTGTGGTCTTGTACGAACTTCTTACGGGACAAAAGCCGTATCAAAACAATTCCGGCAGTCAATTGGAATTGCAGAATGCAATTCTCGAAACGGCACCGACAAAACCCTCGGCAGTTCAAAATACGAGCCGCGATCTGCTTTATTCCGAATCCCTTCATAAAGACATCGACAACATTATTCTCAAGGCGATGCGCAAGGAGGCAAAAGACCGCTATTCATCTGTTCAGGAATTTTCAGAAGATATCCGAAGACATTTAGAGGGTCTGCCGGTTTACGCGCGTCCTCTGACGTGGAAATATCGCGGTGAAAAATTTATCAAACGAAATAAAGCTACGGTGATCGCCGGCACGCTTGTTTTTATAAGTCTTGCCGTCGGGATAACAGTGGCCGTAAAACAAACGCTCGAAGCAAGAAAAGCCGAACAGATAGCGCAGAATCGTTTTAACGACGTGCGCCAGCTCGCCAACAACGTCGTTTTTAAATACCACGACGCGATCGAGGATCTTCCCGGATCAACTGAAGCGCGAAAAATGCTTGTTACAGATGCGCTTGAATATTTAGATAAATTGGCAAAAACCTCGGCGGACAACCCTGAACTTCAGAAAGAATTGGCACGTGCATTTATGAAGATGGGTGATGTACAGGGAAAAATGTATGCGGCGAATATTGGCGACACCAAAGGTGCGCTCGAAAGTTATGAAAAGGGGATCGCATTGCTTGAACCTGCGGTTAAGGAACGGCCAAAAGACATTGAAGCGAAAGAACTACTGATCACGGCATACGACGGGTATGCGTTTCTGCTGCTCCGATCTCCAAACGGCGGAGTTATCAAAAACTTGGTAGAAAAAGCGATCGCTCTGCACGAAGAAATAGCAAAGACCGAACCTCAAAACGAAAAAAGAACGATTCAGTTGATCGATCTCTATATTCGTCTTGGCGATTCTGATGTCGGAAATATTCGTAATAGCGTTCAGAATTTTAACATCCGTCTAGGTCATCACCTCAAAGCACTTCCATTGGCGGAAAGACTGTACCAAACTAAAGAATCGGAATATGAAGTTGTTAAAACTCTTGCACGGGTTTATCAAAGAATTGGTACGGATCACTTTTGGATCGGGGAACAGGCGGAAAACGCCGGGAACCTGACCTTGAGTAATTCCGAATATCCGAAAGCGCTGGAGTTCCACAAAAAGTCTTATGAACTTATGCAGCGAATGTATCAACTTGATCCCGGGAGCAACGTTTCGAATACCTTCCTGATCGCCGGAACGGCAAATTTGGCAAAGTCGTACACGGCAATCGGGGAATTTGCACGAGCGCTCGATTTTGCGGTTAGGAACCTGAAACTTTCTAAAGAAGTCGCAGCAGCCGATAAGGCAAATAAAGAAGGTGAATTTTCAGTATCGATCGCCTACGAGATCTTGGCGGATATATATTCACGCAAAGCTGATTTCAAGAATGCAATCGAAAATATCGAGAAAGCGATCGAAATCGACAAGAAGATCTATCAAGCCGATGAAAATAACAAAGAGATATTACAACGAATTCCTGTTCATCATAAAAAGCTATCCGGATACTATTTGAACCTAGGAAATAAGATATTGGCAGAATTTCATGAAAAACAGCGCGACCGCTTTCAAAAGATCTTGGCAGCGAGTTTAAAACGGTAAAAGAATTTCATCGGGTCTAATTTAAAGATCAGTAATATTTACTCCGGTTCTTTCATGAAATTGCTGGGACATCGATGGGATATCGCCATCCATGTCGTCAAGGGCAACCCGTTCGATACGCCACATTGGATAGAATTGCTCGCCAAGGCCGTAAAATGGTGCTTCATTGATTACAGCAAGAACGAAATCTTCAAACGAATTGAGATCAATTCCGCGTACAAATATGCCCGCTTGGTCGAGTTCGCGCAATACACCCCAGATCTTCTCGCGTGGATTTTGGAGCACTACCAAAACCGGATCGCCCTCTTTTATTTTCATAATTATTTTCGCCTTACTTCGATGATCGCAAGTTTCTTGGTTTCGTTGAGTCTTTTGGTGAAAAGTTTCGAACTTTGTTGA
>JBGTEI010000309.1:0-5814 GCA_041747875.1 Pyrinomonadaceae bacterium
GATAATAAAGATTATGTAATCCATTTAGTATCACTTTGGCTTAAGCGGCTTATATCAATTATCGGTATCGCTTTGCTGCTTCCTCAACGACGCTGACTGATATTCTCTAGCCAATGAGTTCAGGCCAATCATCAGGGCCACTTGTTTTTTCGGTATCTTCGTCAATCGTTTCTGAAGGCGGACTTTCTAGTGGATCAGCCGGCGTATTTGAGATATCGAAAACATTCTCTTCTACAAAAATTTGACAATCTGAACGAAGCGCTAATGCGATCGCATCCGACGGGCGTGCATCCAAAATAAGTTTTCCGCCGTCGGCCTTTAGGAGTTCAACCGTCGCGTAAAAGGTATTATTGAGTAAATTTGTGATCACGATCTTTGTTACGGAGAAACCCATTTCGACGATCAGGTTTCTTAGCAGATCATGTGTCATCGGTCGCTGCGGGACAATTTTCTCGATCTCAAGGGCGATCGCGTTCGCTTCAAAAGCGCCAACCCATATCGGGAGGATCTTTTCGCTGTCGACTCCTTTAAGCACCACAATAGGTGAGTTGCTGTTAGGGTCCATTATAAGAGCACCGATTTTTACTTCTATTAACATATTTCACTAATAAGTTTACTTGTAGATCCGTTTTTAAGAAAGTTTACCATACAAGGAATTTCGTTTCGCCTCGGTGATCGTTACATCATGGATTTTACCAAGACCTTCAGATGGCGCCTCAAAATTTACTACTTTATGGCAAGTCGAGTGTCCGGTTAGCTGACCGGTTTTATGTTTTGAAACATTTTCTGCCAGCACTTTTACGCTTCTTTCACGATATGAATGAAATATTTCTGTCTGGTTTTTTCTCTGCAGCGTTTCGAGTGCCAAAAAGCGCTCGGTTTTTATTTTCTCAGGGATCTCATCCTCGAGAGCCTCAGCCGGTGTGCCGGGCCGTATTGAATATTTGAATATATAAGCACTATCAAACCGGCAATAATCTGTCAGCTCCAATGTTGCTTCAAAATCTTCTTGCGTTTCACCCGGAAACCCTACGATCAGATCTGTTGTCAGAGAAATATTTCGATTTGACGATCTGATCTTGTCGATCCGCTTCCGGTAATTGTCGGAAGTGTGACCGCGGCGCATAGCCGTTAATACACTGTCGCTCCCTGACTGAACCGGCAGATGTACCCAGTTACACAAATTTTCGTTATCATCGATTGCATCGACAATATCCGGATGAAAATCTCTCGGGAATGAGGTAGCAAACTTAATTCGTTCGATCCCAGTTGCAGCAACTGCCCGAAGCAGTCTTGAAAATGGCGTCGCCCCGCTAAATTTTGCTAATCCATCTTCTACCTTCGGACGATAACTGTTTACATTTTGCCCGATCAGATGGATTTCCTTGACGCCTTGCCGCTTCAGAGTAAGCACTTCACGAATAATTTCTGATGCCGGAAGGCTTTTTTCCCGCCCGCGTGAAAAAGGAACAATACAATAGGTGCAAAACTTATTACATCCTTCTATGATCGGTACAAAAGCAACATAAGGGGAATGTCTTTGGCCGGATGAAGTTGACCAATCGTAATCGATTTCCCTTTCGCCGAGATCAATATATTGCTCCCGTTTAACTAACGTTTCTGAAATAGCTTGAGAGATACGGCCTACTGCCTTTGTTCCTAAAACAAAATCTACGCCTTCTCCTTTCTTGAATATCGTTTCGCCTTCAAGCTGGGCGACACATCCCATTACCCCAACTATCTTGTTTTTGTTTTCCGAATGATATACTTGTCCAATTCTTGTAAAGAGTTTGTGTTCGGCCTTTTCACGAACGGAGCATGTGTTGAATACAATCACGTCCGCGGCGTCTTCGGACTCCGTCATTTCAAAGCCGCTCGATTCCAACTGCGTTGCGGCGCGTTCGGAATCGGAGACATTCATTTGACATCCAAACGTTTCCAAATAAACTTTTTTCATAGTGAACATTTTCCTGAAGACAAAAACTAAATATGCCGAATAATCGCAATTTTGTTCATCTCCATTTACACACGGATTATAGCCTTTTAAAGGGAGCGATCCAACTCAAGCCACTTGTTGCCGAACTTAAAAAGCAGGAGATGTCAGCCTGCGCGATCACGGATTACGCAAATATGTTTGGCGCAATTTCGTTTTACAAAACGATGAAAGAAAACGAGATCAAGCCAATTTTGGGTTACGAGGCGATGATCACGTTTTCCGATATGTCTGAGAAAACTGCTTCGGTGAGTATTGGCGAAAGACCTTATTACCATCTCGTGCTGTTGGCAAAAAATTACGAAGGCTATTTGAATCTGTGCCACCTCGCCTCAAAGGCCTATACCGATGGGTTTCATCATAGACCTCGTATCGACCTTAATTTACTTCGGGAAAAGAGTGAAGGATTGATCGGACTATCTTCCGGGATCAAAGGTCCGATCGGCCATTTTCTGCTGAACGATAATTTCGAAAGGGCACTTGAAAATACAAAAACATTTAAGGATATATTTGGCGAAGACAATTTTTTCCTCGAGATACAAGAGCATGATCTTGCCCATGAACAAAAGATCCGCGACGACCTCGTAAGACTGTCGGAGGAAACCGGAGTCGAATTAGTTGCGACCAACGATGCGCATTATTTAGCCCAAAGTGATTCAAAGGCAAACGATATTCTTCTCTGTATTGGTGAAGGGAAAACGATCAATGATCCTTCCAGAAGTTCACTCGGAAGCAATCAATTCTATTTAAGATCGGCGGAAGAAATGTGGTCGATATTTGGAAACGATTTCCCGGCGGCACTCAATAAAACGACAGAGATCGCCGAAAGGTGTAACGTTGAGATCCCGCTTGAGAACAATCTGCTTTTACCCGAGTATCCGATCCCGGTCGATTCAAAATGTAAAACGACAGAAGAATACTTCAGGGAAGTTGTTTTCGAAGGTTTTGAGTTTCGAAAAAATACTGTCTTCAACGTGTTAAGTGAACGCAGCGAGTTAAAATACTCATTGGAAGACTACGAAAAACGTCTCGAGACCGAACTTGAAACAATTCGGAGTATGGGATTCCCGGGGTATTTTTTGATAGTTTGGGATTTTATCCGGTACGCCCGAGAAAAAGACATCCCGGTCGGACCCGGTCGAGGCTCCGCCGCCGGATCTTTGGTGGCATACTGTTTGGAGATCACAGACATTGATCCGATTCAATACGACCTTTTGTTTGAAAGATTCCTCAACCCTGAACGAATATCGATGCCGGACATCGATATCGACTTCTGCGTAAACGGCCGTGCCGAAGTAATCGAACATGTATCGGCATTCTACGGACGCGATTCGGTTTGTCAGATAATCACCTTTGGGACGATGGCTTCAAAGGCAGCGATCAAAGATGTCGGACGGGCATTAAACATGCCGTATGCTGACGTCGAAAAAATCGCAAAAATGATCCCGCCCCCGGTACGCGGCAGAAATGTCAACATCGAGCAAGCTCTCGAACAAGTGCCAGAATTAGTGCAGGCCATAAAAGACGACCCGTTGGTGAAGGAGCTTGTCGATCTTGCCAGACGATTGGAAGGTTGTGCGCGCCATTCCTCGGTACACGCCGCGGGTGTTGTTATTTCGCCAAAGCCGTTACATGAGTTGGTTCCGGTGGCGGTCTCAAGCAGAAACGAAGAACTCACCAGTCAATATCCGATGAACGACCTCGAGAAAGTCGGGATGCTTAAGATGGACTTTCTCGCTTTAACGACCTTAACTATAATAAGCAATTGCTTAAAGACGATTAAGGAGAAGCGCGGCGATGTGTTTAACTGGAGTAATATATCGCTTAAAGATGAAAAGGCGATGGACCTATTCGGGCGCGGTATGACGGACGCGATCTTTCAATTTGAATCGGGCGGAATGCAGGAGATCTGCCGGCGCTTAAAACCAAAGGATCTGGAAGATCTGGCGGCGCTAAACGCCTTGTACAGACCGGGACCGCTTGACGGCGGAATGGTAGATGATTTCATCGCTCGGCATCGAGGTGAAAAGCCCGTCAAGTATATCGTCCCGGAGATGGAAGACATTCTTAAGAACACCTTCGGTATCCTTGTATATCAGGAGCAGATCATGCAGCTTGCTCAAAAACTCGGCGGCTACAGCCTTGGAGAAGCCGATACGATGCGCCGCGCAATGGGAAAAAAGAAACGGTCGGAAATGGCCGTTCACGAAGAGAAGTTTGTCGCCGGCGCGGTAAGTAATGGAGTCAATCAAGCGAAGGCCGAAGAGATCTATAGGCTGATGGCACAATTTGCCGATTATGGATTCAACAGAAGTCATAGCGTTGCCTATGCTTATATAGCATATCAAACTGCTTATCTTAAAGCGCATTATCCTGCTTACTTTTATGCATCTGTTTTATCTAGTGAGGCAGACGATAGCAGTAAGATATATAAATACTCAAGCGAACTCCGAAATTCCGGCTTAAGCTTACTACCTCCGGACGTTAATGAAAGCGACCTCGGATTTACTCCATTAGAGGATGCCGTCAGATTTGGACTCACGGCGATCAAGGGAATCGGCGCTTCGACCGTCGAAGCGATCTTAAAAGCAAGAAATGAAGGAGGCAGGTTTACTTCCCTATTTGATTTTACATCACGGCTTGATCAAGGCGCGATCAATCGCCGCGGACTTGAGAGTTTGATCGGCGCGGGGGCTTTTGATTCTATATCCCGCGATGACGAGGATGTTTCATATAGCCGGGCGCGATTTTTTGCCGGTATCGACGCGGCCATTTCCCATGCCCAAAGAACATGGGAGGACAAGATCCGCGGACAAAGTGACCTATTTGCTGAAATGGAGATATCTGAGACCTCGTCGGCTGAAGAACTTCCCGACGTGGAACCGTGGACGCAAAAGGAACTGTCTTCTTATGAAAAAGCCGGGATCGGATTCTATCTTTCTACACACCCATTGGAGACATATAAAGAAACGCTTGAAGATCTAGGAGTTGTCGGAATCGCGGAGTATGTTGATGTGAATCCCGGCGAAAGAATCACTATCGCAGGAATGGTTTCGAGATATCAGGCAAAGTATAGTAAAAAAGGAAATCGTTTTTGTATTTTCAGGCTCGAGGATCAGATCGCCGGTGTCAAATGTTTGGGTTGGGCGGAAATGTACGGTAAGTATGGTGATATTCTCGCCGACGATGAGTTACTTATCGTTGAAGGTCGTGTAGAGGCAAACGAAGGACAGGAAATTACGCTGATTGTTGACGAAGTAAAGAGGCTTTCAGATTCGGTATTTGAGACTTCATCCAAACTGTCGATAGATCTGCCGGCCTCAGGTTGTGATGAATTACTTATTGGTGAGATCCTTTCGCTATTGAGTAAAAAACGCGGAAGATGCGACGTTTTTATAAGGGTCCCGCTGGAAAACGGGATCGTCGCAAACGTTTTTGCGGAACCATTGAAAATAGCAGGAACAAGCGGAATCGAATCAAAATTAGAAGAACTCGGCTGCAGCGTGGCCTGGAACTGAAAACTATAGCAAACGGAAAGTAAAAATATGGCGGAAACAAATCCAAGTGCGTTTGAACGGGTAAAAATGGCGAGACATCCTGATCGTCCTTATTCGAATGATCTTTTCGAAAGTATGTTCACCGATTTTATCGAACTTCACGGCGATCGCAGGTACGCGGATGATTCTGCGCTTGTCGCCGGTTTTGCAAAACTTGAAGAATTTGAAGTAGCGGTAATGGGACACCAAAAGGGGCGTGATACGAACCAGAGACGCGCACGCAATTTTGGGATGGCAAAACCCGAAGGATATCGTAAGGCGCTG
>JBGTEI010000310.1:0-5151 GCA_041747875.1 Pyrinomonadaceae bacterium
GTGCCGCATCGGCTACCTTCTTCGTTTTGGGAATTTTTCGATGAACCATTTCCACCACACCGCACTCGGTTTCAAACTCAGGCAATGTCGGGTTTGGAAAATAAACCTCCACGTCGATCGTTGTGCGATCCGGGATCTCAAATAGGTCGTTGCTACTGACTGTTGGAAAAATCAGGAGCAGCACGAGACCAATCGTTATGAATGTTGTTTGAATCATTTTACCTCCGTAATTTGGATCATATTATACACCCGATTTTCTGCCATATTTCATCCTATTGACAACGCCTATCCCGCCCAATAAACTCGATATATTAATCAACAAGGAGATTTAAATTATGAGTAATATCGATAAAGCCAAATCGGCCGAACTGCTAATGCAGCTGTATGATCTTCGCCGTGAGAAGGTAATGAGAAAAGGTCGCGACTGGATGTTTGGTTTTAACCCGACTACTGCCGATGAATACATGTCAAAAATGATGGAAGAAGGCGAAGGCGCATACCTGAGAATGGTTAGTTCATACTGGGAGATGGCGGCCGGTTTTGTAAATCACGGAGCGATCGATCGCGATATGTTTTGCGATGCAAACGGCGAATATATGCTGGTTTACGCGAAGATCGAACCGCTTTTAGCCGAATTACGCGAGAAATTTCAAAATCCGGAGGCGTTCAAACATCTTGAGAAATTGATCAATGATCAGCCTGACGGAAAAGAGAAATTGAAGAAAGTTCAGGAATGGCTGGCGAATTTTGGCAAAGAATCGGCTGAGGCCTCTGCCTAGGTATTATGGCAATGGTGAATTGATATAGATTTATTGTCGTAAAAGGCAGGAAATCTGAAATTTCAATTTACAAAAACTAAGAAGACAGTAGCTTTCCGCTGCTGTCTTTTTCTATGTCCGTAACTTTTATACCCGCAAGCGCAACAGAATCCCGCCGATATTTCTAGTCGACAACCCGCTTTTCCAGCTCCGATTAAAAGAAAAACATATGACTCAATGAGCGGATCTTCCTCCGTCTGTCGCCTATAGGTCAGGAGGAAAATCTAAAATGGCAAATGATTCAATTATTTTGAGGAAAATGCTCGAGCAAAGACTATTTCGTGCGACAGCATTTCTTTTTCCGCTGCTGATGTTCGTTGGTTTTGCAAAATCTTATTATCTGCACGCGCTCTTTAACGCACCGCCGATTACGACTTTGAACGTCCATCTTCACGGTCTGGTGATGACGCTTTGGATCGTATTGTTTGCAGTACAGATAATATTGATCCGAACAAAAAACGTAAAAACACACATGCGGCTCGGAATGTTTGGCGTCGGGCTGGCGGTCGCCGTAGTGATCTCAGGAATCTATACAACGTACGACTCGTTGATAATTCGCAGTGAAAAAATTATAGGAATGAATCCGCACAGCTTTATTATTATTCCATTTACATCCCTTGTTGTATTCGTAATTCTTTTTAGCGCGGCGATCCATTATCGCAAACGCCCGACCGAACACAAATCGCTGATGTTTCTTACCGCGATCAATTTCCTTCCGTTTGCTTTCTCACGGATGCCGTTTGTTCCCGAAGAGATCCAGATCCCCTGGGCTTTTGGCGGACCGATCCTGATCGCGATCGCTGCGTTCGCTTGGTTCTCAATAAAAACGGGTAAATTTAACATGGCCTTTGCCGCCGGTCTCGTGCTAATTATCATTTCTGTGCCGCTGCGGCTTGCGCTTATGGAATCGCCGATCTGGTTAGACGCTGTTGCTTTAATTGCGCCGTAAAGAGGTGAAAGAGAGGCCGGATTTTTCAGTTCATGATTCTTCGGCGTTCCAATCAAATTGCTTTTTGGGGTATAATCCGAAACACAATTTCTTAAATAATTGGAGATAACAAATGGCCTCGGTAAATCCATACTTGAATTTCGACGGAAACACGGAAGAAGTTTTTAACTTTTACAGATCGGCTTTCGGCGGTGAATTTGCAGTTTTCCAACGCTTTGGCGATATGCCTCAATCACCCGATGGAGGCAAGCCGATGTCCGACGCCGATAAACAAAAGATGATGCACGTTTCCCTGCCTATCAGTGAAGGAAACGTCTTGATGGGCAGCGACTCGATCGAAGGATTTGGCGAGCCGCTTAGAGAAGGAAACAACTTTTACATTTCGATCGCCACAGACAGCCGTGAAGAAACAGAAAAGCTATTTAGCGCGCTTTCAGCCGGCGGTGAGATCACGATGCCGCTTGCCGATACATTTTGGGGTGCATATTTTGGGATGTTCACCGATAAATTCGGGATTCGCTGGATGATCAATTTTGACCACAAGTAAGATCGCCGAAGTACAAATATAGCGAAAATATCAAGTCGCGTTTTTCAATCAATAAGAATAATCAGAGTTTACAATTATGATAGATCCGGTAAAAGTCAGGAGATTTATGTGGTTTAGCATCGGGATCTCTGTCTCGTTGGGAATATTGTATGGTCTGCAGAAGCTCTTTGCAGGCTGATCATGAAGGAAGACCCCAAAATCTCATTTACGACAAGAACCCTGACAGCTCGTGACGCAGACCTGGCGTCAGAGCTTTTTCATTTTTTTCAGGTTGATGACGGAATTGAAAATCCGACAAGAGCCTCAAAAGACTACCTAACGCGTATACTTTCAAGAACTGATTTTCACGTGATAATCGCCGCGGTTGATGAAAATATCATCGGCGGACTTGTCGCATACGAGCTCGTGAAATACAAGGATGTAGGCGCAGAGATGTTTTTATTCGAAATGGGAGTAGACGAATCGTACCAACGGCAAGGAATCGGAACGGCGTTGGTCGAACAGCTAAAAACAATTTGCCGCGAAAAAGGAATAACAGAAATGTTTGTCGACGCACTTGATGACAATATCGCTGCAAAAGGGCTTTATAAAAGTACCGGCGGGGAGGCAGAAAAGGTTTCCGAATTCACGTATGAGATAGAGCCTTAGAACAAGACACTTCCCGCTTATTCCCCGGCAAGTCTTGTCATCACGTTAAATACCAACCTCGTCGTCGATGCTAAATAATCAAAATCAATTGTCTCGTATGAATCCGTCGGTTTGTGATAATGAGGAGTTGTGTCGTCATTCTTGTATTCTTCTGTTATGCCGATGGCGTTAAAACCGATCTCGCGAAATGCGGTGTGATCCGTAGATGGAACGTTTGTTTTGTGAACGATTATCGAGAGTTTACCGGCTTCTTCACGATAAAGTTTTTCAAGATCGGGGGTTGGTAATTCGAGTTCGATCGCACGATCGCCGTCTTCATCCCATCCCATCTGATCGACCGTATGAACAGAATGAATATTGAGACCATCATCTTTTAACTTCTGCGCAAACGCTCGGCTGCCGACCAAACCAAGTTCTTCCTGATCGAAAAAAACGATAATAAAATTTCGGGAACGACTTTTGAGTTTAGCAAGTTTATAAGCAACGCCGTAAACAAGCGCCGTGCCCGATGCATTGTCATTTGCACCGGGGCTGTCTTTTACCGAATCATAATGTGCACCGAAAACAACATATTCGTCACTCTCGACCGTCGCGGGAATTATTGCATAAATATTTTCGCCTTCGAAACTAGTCGAGTATCTGTGTCTTTTTGCATTTAAGCCCTGGCTGCGGAGCTGCTTGAAAAGAAATTCAGCTGAGGCACTTCTGGAAAAATCTGTTGTCCGGCTTTTTAGCTTGGTACGAGTCCGACCGAGCGTCAACTTACCAATATCAACACGTACGGTTATAGATTTTTTTCCGGTGAGCTTCGCTAAAAGATCCATTTGTAACGGCTTTATCTCCGATTCAAAATCCGAGTTTCTTGTTTGTCCGGCGGCGGAAAAAACAAAACAGGCGGTGATCAGAATGAGAATTTTTACGAGTTTCATATTACTAGATTAAGTAGCGTCGGTATCTCCCAATCTTATGAAATCCTGTCTGAATTCTCCAACCGAATTGGTCCCGTTCACGAAAAATGCGACCTGCTAAACTTGCGCGCCAGAATAATAAGAACCGCCAAGCTAAATGCGTATCCAACAGACAAAAACAGCAAATAACTTCCATCGGTGATCATTTGATCAAACGCCTGATACGCCCAAAACGCTGGAAGGATCGCAAACAAGAATGTATACGTCGCAGGCACAAAAAACGCCAAAAGCGGCAACGAGATCGGAATGTTGGTCAATTTTTGCCACGTCATCGCTTCGATCTTATTTTTCGAATTTATCGCCACAAATAAAACCATCATTGGCGCGGTAAGCCCGCAAAGGACGGAATAAAGAATACTGGCGACGAGAGATAAGCGGTAAAAGGGCTCGACGATCAGTATTGCAGCGCAGGAAAATGCTGCAAAAAGGAAAGGGACGATGAGCCGAAAAACGACAAACCAAAACTGCGAAATCGGCAATATCCCGTAAACTTTTGCAACGTTTGTATCTTTTTCGTCGACCAAAACCATCGAATATATAAATCCGATTATCAGCGCACCCTGCATTGTCGCTGACATTAAAAGTACATTTACGTATCCCTCCAATACCGGAAAGGTTTCGACGACGAACGGAAAGCCGTAGCGAACGACAAAAAGGTTCAATATCGGGAAAATAAAAAATAACCGCAGAGAACTGTCCCGAAAGACAAGTTTCGAGTCATTTACGGCGACTTTTATAAGTTTCTCCATAATTCTAAGCATTTATCGATCTTGATCTAAATGTATTGAACACAAGCCAATAAAGAAGCGGTATCCAAACTGCAAGCGACAGATAACCAAATACCAGTTCCGCCGTATCAGGCGAACTGCCGTACGAATTATCGATCAAATACAAACACCCCTGCACCGGAAAAAGCTTAAAAAGAGTCAAATCGGTAACGCCAAAATAATTTAGAAACGGCAAACTCATTACGACTACGATCGGAATCGAACGCAACATAAAATGCAGAATTTCGGTTGTAAAACTGACGACGTAAACCCCGACAAAGCTGAATATCACGCAGCCCGAAAATACACCGATCGAAAAATGCACGGGTTGAAACATAGTGCCCTTCGCTACCAAAACCATTCCGAGCGCGCAGATCATACTGATACCTGAAAGCGTGACGATCCTTGAGATCAGATAAATGTGATGATCTATCGTGGTGACAAAAAGTGCCGG
>JBGTEI010000311.1:0-12278 GCA_041747875.1 Pyrinomonadaceae bacterium
GAACTTTATGACATATTGATAAAGCCGATCGAAAAAGACCTCGAAGCCGCCGGTGCAAAAACCCTCATCTGGTCGCTTGACGGAACACTTCGATATATACCGCTTGCCACTCTTTCGCCAAACGGACAATCTTATCTCATCGAAAAATATCAGAATGTAATTATCACCCCGAAAACACGTGATGATATTTCGGGTGAAGATAAAACCTGGAAAGCGCTTGGCTTTGGAGTTTCAGAAGCATTGAGCGTAACGGATCCCGGAAATCTTAAGGAACAGATCGCATTTGATTCGCTCCCCGGTTCGGAGAAAGAGTTAAAAGCGATCGTAAGGGATGAGTTGAATTTGAGCGAAGTCGGGATCTTACCCGGACGCAGGTTTTTGAACAGAGAATTTACGCTGCGTCAGTTTGCGGAATCTTTATCCGGTGAAAACTCAAACGGGACGGGCAAATACAACGTCGTTCATATCGCCAGCCATTTTCGATTAGGAAACAACTGGAATGATTCATTCCTGCTTCTTGGAGACGGAACAGCGCTGACGCTTGAGCAGCTTAGTAATTCGGCCGACATCGACTTTGGAAATATCGAGCTCGTTACACTCTCGGCATGCGATACCGCTTTTACCCGAAACGCGAACGGAAAAGAGGTCGATTCGCTTGCTGACGCGATCCAGGCAAAAAGCGGAAAAGCGGTACTTGCCACTCTTTGGGCAGTTGCGGATGAAAGTACTTCATTTTTGATGAGTGAGTTCTATCGCGCCCGTGAGAAGGGCGAACACATTACAAAATCGGCGTCGATGCAGCAAACACAGATCGCAATGATCAAAGGCTCGATAAAACCAGGAGATGAATATTCCGTTCGGCTGGAAAAATATTTCAGCGACAGGACGAAAAAGGAGTTTGAGTTTGAGAAAGAGAAACCATTTGCGCATCCGTATTTTTGGTCACCTTTTGTACTGATCGGAAATTGGCGATAAAAATTTGGCTGCTATGATTAATTTTTCACCTGACATTCGCACCGCGCGGCCTGAAGATATTCCGGCGATAATTGGACTGATGCGCGAATTTGCCGAGTTCGAATCGCTTCTCGATTATCTTGAGGTTACGGATGAGAGCCTTGCTGAAGTCATGTTTGGCGCGGATGCTTTTGTAAAGGGTCTGATCGCGCTAGATGACGAAGCAGCAGTCGCCTACGCAATCTTTTATCCTTCCTTTTCAAGTTTCCGGGGACAAAGGAGCGTTTATCTCGAAGACATTTTTATTTCAAAAGACTACCGGAAGCACGGGCTCGGCGAATTGATGTTAAGAGCCGTTGCAAAAGCAGGTAAGAAATTTGGCGCAGTCCGGATGGATTTTCAGGTTTTAGACTGGAATTCGCCGGCGGTAAAATTTTATAAAAAGCACGGCGCGGTGCAAGACAAAGATGAACGCCATTTTAAGTTCACAGATGGTGCATTCGAAAAACTCACCTAATCAAACTGCTTCTTAAATTCAGCAAATTCTGTCTTAAATGCTTCGAATTCAGCTCGAAGCTCACCCAATTCCTGCTTTAATGCTTCGGTCTGCGAATTTCCTGATCTCGGAACCGGAATATCAAGCACGAAATTTTCAAGATCGATCTCACCGGATAGCAAATGCATGTACCGTCCTTCCTTTTGTCCGGGTTGCTTTGGCAGCTCGATGATCAGCGGCTCGTCGCGTTTGATCAGTGCATCGACCGTTTGATGTACTTCGTCAATACCCGAAAATGCATATAGCCGGCCTGTCCGTTGGTTTAATTCGCCAAGAGTCTGCGCACCGCGAAGGAGCAAAACACAAATAATTGCAGTTTCCGGTTGATCCAGTTCAAGAAGCTTTGGCAGAAGATGTTTATATTTTCTCGTCCGGCTTCCGCTGCCGAAAAACAGATAAACAATGTCGCGTTTTTGTAAGGATTCGAGCGCTTGTTCGACCGATTCTTCGTCGTAATCGACAACGGGAGAGCGATTTGACTTTTGATTACAGGCATTCGTTAAGGCATTTAAGGTTAACGGATAATAATCCGGGGTGGCATTTTCCTTTTCGATCAGGCAGCCGATTATCCGTGCTTCGATTTCGTTTAACTCAATGAACATAGTTGGATAGCATAACTCATTTTTTGAATTCTGTTTATCGGAAATGGTTAAAGAATTTTCCCGCTAAGGCGCAAAGGAGGGCATAAGTAGAACGGGAAATTTGAGCGCCGACGAATGATATCGCGTATCAATGTTACAAGCACGAGTTCTCCTACTCCTACCTTTTCACCTTTCCACCTTTTATCCTTTTCACTTTTTCACTTTTACACCTTTCCACCTTTTTCACCTTTTCACTTTTCCACATTCGTCCCTTTGCGTTCTTTGCGCCTTTGCGGGAAAATTTTTCTTTGAATTTCCGTGAATATTTTAATTACAAGAACAAGCGAAGAAATTGATCGGGCCTATGAGACGCTTTCAAAGGCAAGCGTTTTAGGCTGCGACACCGAAACGGGCGGACTCGATCCGCGCTATGCGGCGCTTTTTTCCGTTCAGTTTTCGGATGGCGATCTCAATGTTCTCGTACCGAATTCTGAAGGAGTAGCGCTTGGAAAGCTTACCTCGATCCTTGAAGACGAATCGATAATAAAAATATTTCACAACGCAAAATTCGATCTTGGTTTCTTGCACGCAAACGGTTATCAAACTAAAAATATCTATGACACAATGATCGCCGAAAAGGTTTTGACAAAAGGCGCGAACCAATCCGTGTCGCTTGCCGAGACGCTCTACAGATATTTCGCCGTCGATCTTGATAAGTCACAGCGAAAAAAATTTGGAAGAAATTGGGACAAAGTTTGGACCGATGAACTCGTCAAATATGCTCTAAACGATGTCGCGTATCTTCCAAAACTTATGACTGAACAGATCCGATGGATGGAGCGTCTCGATCTGAATAGAGAATATGACATACAGATCGAAAAGATCCTGAACACGAATCGATAATAAAACTTTTGCCGACCCGGAGCCGAATTTATAGCTATGAAGTTTTTCCTGACAACTTTTACCGTCCTGTTTATTTTATTGATGACGAATAGTATTCATGCACAATCGCCGAAAAATTTAGCCGGAATCTGGGAAAAGACCCATATTTCAAACAAATTCCCGTCAAACGTCCGCCATAAAGATCTTGAGAAATATCTCGAACAGCTCAAAAAACTAAACATCGATGTCAGCGAGATCGGCCAGAGCTTTGATAAGCGCGCGATCTATCAGATCAATTGGGGAAAAGGTGCGACCCGTGTTTTTATGTGGTCACAGATGCACGGTGACGAGCCGACAGCTACTTCCGCACTGATCGATATGTTTGCTTTTCTTCAGAGGAACCGGAACCGATTGAAATGGGTAAAAGAGCTTGAAGAATATATTTCGATCCGCGCGATCCCGATGCTAAATCCTGATGGCGCGGAAGTTTATAAACGCCGTAATTCTCAGGGGATCGATATTAATCGCGACGCCCGCGAGCTTGAATCGCCGGAAGCCGCGCTCCTGATGAAAATTCATAATGAGTTTAAGCCCGAGATCGGTTTTAATCTTCATAATCAACAGGAATTAACGACGGTTGGTGAAACGACAAATCAGGCGTCAATATCCGTTTTGGCGGTTCGCGCAAATCCCGAAGTCGAACTTTCAGAGGCTCAGCATAAAAATACGCGGATCTGCACGATTATAGTCGAAGCTCTTGAACAATTTATAAAGGGAAATATCGCAAGCTACGAGGATGAATATACGGAGAACGCATTTGGCGATACCTTTTCGGATATGGGAACACCGGTAATTCTTATTGAAACCGGTGGCTTGTTTGAAAAGGACGAAATGTATCTGACCAAGCTCAATTTTGTTGCGTTTCTTACCGCGCTAAGATCCCTGGCAAACGGAAGCGAAGCAAATGCCGACACCAAGGCGTACGTAGATCTTTCTGAAAACAGCAGCGGAAAATTGCACAATTTCATTTTTCGAAACGCAACGGTGGTCAGTTTTGAAGAAGTGAAAGAAGAAACGAATGAAGAAACTGCTGGTTCTGAAGACGAGAGAAAGCCGGAAAACCCGGTTGAAAAACCAAAGGTTTTCAAGCCATATTCGGCAGATGTCGCCATGAATCGCGAACGCCGGCGAGCCGAGATCACAAATCCCCCGATCTTTGTCAGACAGATCGGAGCGCTTTCAGATCACCGCGGTTTAACTGAATATGATGTAACTGGTTATTATATTTATGCTGGAAATGGCGTTGTAAAGAGCGGTCGTGCCGGTGAATTTCTTTTTTATAAGAAGACGCGAAAAATTGACTGGAATGCGGAAGACATCAAAACAAAGTTTCCGCCCGATGCTATTTTCGCACGCGGAAAATGGGTTATCGGCGAAGAACTCTTCGTAAAATAGTTCGCGGTTAATTAGTGCAGAAACAACATATTACAGGGTTTTCAAAAAGTGAACTCATCGAATTCGTACGCGAGATCGGTGAGCCGAAATACCGTGCGGAGCAGATCTTTAAGGGCCTCCATCAGCGGCGGCTGTTTTCTTTTGATGAGATCACGGATCTGCCAAAAGGATTGAGAGAGACATTGACGGACAAGGCCGACATTTCGACTTTGACCGTCGAATCGCGCTATCTTTCCGAAGACGGAACGCGCCGCTTTTTGATGAAAACTCACGACGGTTTTCCTGTCGAAACTGTTTTTATCCCGACCGAAAATCGCGATACGATCTGCTTTTCATCTCAATCCGGCTGCGCGCTCAAATGCGATTTTTGTTTAACGGCAAAGCTCGGTTTGCTTCGGAATTTAACCGCCGGAGAGATCATCGAGCAAATAATTATTGTCCTTAATGACGTTTACGGTGCGGCAAACGAACCTCCGCACGGTACAAATTTAGTCGGGATGGGAGCCGGCGAGCCGTTTATGAATTTCGCAAATTTAATAAAGGCGGTCGAGATTATTTCTGAAGAAGACGGACTCTTTATCGTCCCGAACCGGATCACAGTATCGACAGTAGGAATTGTGCCGAAGATCTATGAATTTGCCAAACTCGAAAAGCGGCCTCGCCTTGCGATCTCGCTTTCGGCTTCAAATGACGAATTAAGAAATCGATTAATGCCGATAAATGAGCGATGGGATCTTTCGGAATTGATGACAGCTGCAAAAGAATTTCAACAGACTCTGAAACGCGGCGAAAAATTTACATTCGAATATGTACTTCTCGGCGGAGTAAATGACAGTGATCAACAGGCCCTGGAGCTTGCGGATTTATTAAAACGATACGATCTTTCGCGCGTGAAAATAAATCTGATCGCCCACAATTCTGCTGAGCCGCTTGAGTATCAGCCGCCGACGCCGGAGCGAGTAGACAGCTTTAAGCGAATTCTTGAGGACAACGACGTGGCCGCATTCGTTCGAAAACCCCGGGGACGTGATATTTATGCCGCTTGCGGACAACTTGCCGCGAAAAACGAACCAAATTTGGTACAGATCAATTAAATAGAATTTTTATGGAAATTTTGATCATCGGAGGAATACTCGTCGCAATAATGGTCGTCGCCTCGACCAAGATCAAGAAAAGCGCAGCGGCTGCGTTCAAACCCGAAACCATCGAAACAGAAGAATTCTCGATCGAAAAGCCGGATGGGTTTCTTTATCCTCTTCGCGACGTGCCTGATTTTCCGTTTGAAGCATATTCAAAACAATATGGTGAAAGATCAACACGAAATATCTGGCAAGCGCGCGTTCGCCTAAGAATTTTTGAAGATACAAATTTGAAGAAGTTTTCTGCCGAACTCGCAGACGGCCCTGAAACGATCGATTCTGAAAAAAACCTCGACGATCTACCGGAAGGGCAATCCGGGATAATAATCCGAAGCAGCAAGTCTGAAAATGACGTCGATTACAAAGTGCTTAGGAAGGTGGTCGAATCAAATAACCGCAAGATCTACGAATTAAAAACTACACTTATCGAATCCTCTTCTGAAGAATATACGAATAGGATATGTGAGATGATGCGGAGCTTTTTGGTAAAGTAGATGAGTTATCTTTCGAACCGTAGAAGTGAAAGTTGCATCAGTAAGAGAGAAAGGAATAAATTCCGGTCCAATAAACATTAATTATTTGTTATGAAAAAATATTTTATTATCAGCACATTTTTTGCGTTCGCGTTATTTTTCGTTGGCAGTGTATCGGCCCAAACGGTCAGTGGATCAATAAATGGTTCGGCAAAAAAAGGACAAACCGTTCGCGGCACGATCGTACTCGATATCCCTCGTGGGCTCCACGTAAATTCGTATCAACCCAAAAGTGAATACGCGATCCCGACCCGGATCACTCTTAGCGCTTCAGGCGCGACTGCAAACGGCGTTACGTATCCTCCGGGTAAAATGCGACGATTTGAATTTTCTGATGAACCGATAAGTGTTTATGAAGGACGTGCCGTTTTCGGATTTAAACTAACGGTTCCAAAAGGCTTTAGAGGAAACTCTATCACTGTAAAAGCGAGCGTAAGATATCAGGCATGCACCGATGAGGTTTGCTATTCACCAAAGACAAAGACGATCAATATTCGAGCAAACGTAAGATAAATTCGCACAATTATTGAATTAATTAAGCCGCAAAGTTCAAACTTTGCGGCTTAATTTTTTCGTCCGATGACAGACATAAGCCGCCCGGTCTTACCAAATTTCTTTTTTTCCACGCGGTATGAAAAGAACAGATCGGTACGATCCATAGTGCAAAAGGGAGCGGTGAAAATATTATCTTGTTTAACGCCTTTTTCTAAAAGTTGGTCGCTATTTGCGATGTGGAGATCTATCAAGGCGTGTCCCGGGCGGGTCGGTTTGAAAAGTTTTCCACTTGTTGAAAACTTTTCGCTAAACGCATCGATCACATCCTGACCGATCTCGTAGTTT
Organism: Pyrinomonadaceae bacterium; assembly: GCA_041747875.1. Classification (GTDB taxonomy): domain Bacteria; phylum Acidobacteriota; class Blastocatellia; order Pyrinomonadales; family Pyrinomonadaceae; genus Aridibacter. The sequence continues at coordinate 6,941 of JBGTEI010000311.1, forward strand.
TGACATCCAGCCGCCGGACCGATCGCACATATAAGATCTTGAGGGTTTGTTCCGTATTCTTCAGTCATGCGATCGATCGCCATTTGCGCGATCGATTCTACCGTTCCGCGCCATCCCGCGTGAACAGCAGCGAATGCTTTAGTTTTCGGATCACCGATCAAAACCGGAACACAATCCGCTGTTTTTACGCCGATCAAAACCTTTGGCAGCATTGAGATCATTCCGTCGAATTTATCGGTCGTGCTCAATACATCTTCGGCATTTTTTACGGTTTTTATTCCGTCGCCGTGAACCTGCCAAACCGATGTGAGCGCAAAGTCATCTTCAAACACATCCAAAAACCGTGTCCGATTCTCAAAAATATTCTCATTCGAGTCTTCTTCAAAACCCGCCAGATTCAGATCATTTGCCGGAAACGGCGAAACGCCGCCAAGCCTGGTGGAAAATCCGTTTGCGAATCCGCGTTCTTCCAACTCTTTACAAACCAGCACTTTTACGCCATTCTTTTCTCGCCAGAAAAATCCGGTTTCGTTAAGTTTTTCGTTCTCGTTTATGATCATTTCCATCGGCACAGACATAATTGAAGTTTACCGCATACGCGATACGATCGAAAGAACACCGCGCTTTGTTGAACGCGTTTTCACAGAAAAGGAACGCGCATACTGCGATTCAAAAGGCGCGGCAGCGGCACAGTCTTATGCCGGAAGATTCGCGGCAAAAGAAGCCTTTTTGAAGGCATTAAAAACCGGTTGGCGCGGAAAGATCACATGGCACGATGTGGAAATAAACAACGATTCAGAAGGCGTTCCGAGTTTTGAGATCAATGGCGAGGCAAAAAGACTTTTAGATGAACTTGGCGTAAATAATGTTCATCTTTCGATATCCCACACGACGGAACATGCAACGGCTCAGGTTATTTTTGAGAAAATTTAGCAAGATTTACGTGACAGTCCTCAGACAAGAATCGTGGACAACATTCCCGAAATTCGCAGTAACTATTAATTCTGTAATCAATTGCCACGGGCTTGAGCCCGTGGATGAGCAAAACAAAAGTCCGCGGCTTTAGCCGAATAAACTCTTTGTAAGCCGGTAGCAATGATCGGTGTTGAATTCAGGCTTATCGGATTGTTCGACCCCTTCAGGGTCGGGACTATTTTCGTGCTGATCCTGGGGTTCCGCTTCGCTCACCCCAGGCTATTATCTGTTTCGCCTTCAGCGCGATAGGAAGTCGGGCAATATCGCGAGTGTTATGATTGGAAAATGACTCAAGAGCCTTCCTATTAACCTCACAATTTTTATTGTCCCCCATCCTTCTCAGACGCAGGAATTACTACCGCACTCGGAAATGTGTCCGGCGATGTATGCAGATGAACGACCTTCCAATCTTTGCCGAATTTCTTGAATACAAGCGTCATCCTTCCCGTTGATTGATCAACTTCTCCTTTAAATTGCTGCGTTTGCTTCCATTTGCATGAAACATAGGCGCTCGTTGGGCTGAGTATCTCGACGCGCAGACCCATTATTTCGAGCATGGTATCCTTGCGGTCCTGGTACGAAGATTTTCGGTTGTCGTACATATTTTGCCAACCGATCGTCGCGCTTCCGTTGTAATTGAAGAAAAGCGTTTTTTCGTCGTTGTTGTAGACGCTCATCACTTTCTCAACATCGACCTGATTGATACCTTCGACAAGTTTATCGAAGGTCTCTTTGACTTCCTTTTCATTTGCTTTCGCAAGCGCGATCGCACTTGATTTTGACCGCTGACCGAATCCGGCAACAGAAAATGCTAGAATAAAAAATAAGCAATACGTAAAATATTTGATCATTGTGAAAACACCGCCTCTGGTTTTGGTTTGATAGAATTATTGCATTCCGAAGTTAGTTGTATTTTATTAGAATAAGGTTCCATACGAAAATGACAAAAGAATTTAACTGTCCTTCATGTGCCGCACCGATGACTTTTGAAGGAGGCGAATCAATTTTTCAAACTTGTCCCGCTTGCCATGCACCGATCATTGTTCCGTCGGAAATTTTTTATCCTAAGGATAAACAGATCGCTTCAGAACATTTTGCAACTCTTGCAAAAGACGTAGCGGTAGATGTCGAGCAGGTTACCAATCAACTGACACCGGGCGACAATTTACCGACGGAAAGCGAAATGCTGGACCCTGAAGCAAAGATCGAAAGGTTTGAAATTTATCAGGAAAAGATCGGCACGAGTTCGATCCGGTCTAAAAAAGAGATGGACGATATAATAACTGCAAACGACGAATTTAATATTCACCAATCCTATGGCCAGGAACAAGAGCGGCCGTCCACTGAAATGGTGCAGGAAAATTCAGCGCCGATTATGGAAAGGATACGGTACGAACTTCGAAGCGGTGATAAAATTGAAGCGATAAAGATCTATAAAGCAACGTTTGGTACAAGTTTAAAAGAAGCGAAGGAAACCATAGACAAGATGGAACGCGATGAATTTGCAGGACAATAGTTAAAGTTTTTTTGGAGGTAGATCGATGTTTAGTTTAGATTTTCAGTGTCCATCGTGTAAACACGTCTTGCAATTTTATAATGGTGATTCTTTTTTTCAAAATTGCCGCCATTGTAAAGGTAAGATCATCGTACCTTCGAGCGTAGTCCATTTAATGGAAATGGAAGTTCAGAATGCTTCCGGCACATCACTTCGCCGTCAAAGAAATATCGAACTCGCGCAAAGCGGTATTCCCGAGAATATTATGGCAATGCAGGAAAACTTAACGCTTCAGCAAACAACTGCATTGAGAGAAAAAAACGCATCCGATGTTCAGGCCCGTCAGCTTCCAAAGCCGCAAGAAGCTCCAAGACCCCAACTCATAAAGCTCATCTTTTATATAATCGCCGCAATTGCATTATATTATTGGTTTACCGGTTAGATTTGCGATCCCGCAACGGCGTTTCGCAAACACATTCTTTTGATGCGTCTCCAAAAATAGAATTTACTCCAAGACCACGAAATGTTATGACGGAAACATTTACATGTCCTGCCTGTTCTGCACCACTTGATTACCAGGGAACAACATTCCAAAAATGCACATTCTGCGGAAGCAATGTGATCGTTCCGGCTGAGGTTTTTAGCCGTTCGCAAAAAAGCACGTTTGAAGATTTTGATTTTTCGTCATTGACCGGAAGAGCGCTGAAGATCGCAGAAATTCAGCAGGAGATCGAGCGCGGCAACAAGATAAATGCGATCAAGATGTTTCGCGAAGCGTTTGGCGTGGGACTCAAAGAGGCGAAACTCGCCGTTGACGCACTTGAGCGCCGTGAAGGACTCGATATTTCCGGCGTCCAATTCCAAACAATTCCGCTGCAATTTTCAGACACACAGAAAGCCTATGCGGCGAAAACCGTGGGACGTTCGATAGCGTTCACTGCAATCATAATTATTTTAATATCGCTAATTTCGGTCGGTGCGGTCTTTTTTGTTATTTTTTTCGCGGTAAGTTCCTCAGGCTCAGGTGGACCATCGATCCAGTTCTCGTCCAAGAAAGAGATCGCTGAAGAGATCTTCAAGATCGGCGGCGAAGGATCGGGGTTAGGAAAATTCAAAGACAATAGAGATGTGGCTGTGGACGGAGAAGGAAGAATTTACTCCGCAAATTATCAAGACGGAAAAATTCAGGTTTTTGATTCAACCGGAAAATTCTTCGCGCAGTGGGAAGCGGAAAAGGGAATGTACCTTAAAGATCTCGCCGCCGGTCGAAATGGAAAATTTTATGTTGCAAACACGAATGGGATATTTCTATTTGAAGGTAAAACCGGAAAGCTTCTAAAGAAACGCAGTATGAACCGTGTAAACGGGATCGCGGTTACCTTTACGGGTAAACTTGTTGCTACAGTACATAAAGGAATTACAATTTTTGACGCTGATTTGAATCCTATTCTCCAAATCAAAGATGCGGCCGAAAAAGCGAGTGCTGTATCCGGATTTGACCTTGTCGCCGTTGACGCAAATGATGTGATCTATGCGAGCGATTCAAAAAACGATGACATCTGCAAGTTTTCACCGGAAGGAAAATTCCTAAATCGTATTTCGATCGAAATGAGTTCTCCGCAAGGGATCGCGATAAGTAACCGCGGGAATTTATATGTTTCGGATGTGAGCAAGATCTTTATTTTTGACGAAAGTGGAAACGAAATTACATCGTTTAAGACAAACCAGGCGTTTGGGATGGCGATCAACAATCAGGACGAACTCTTCGTCGCATCACGTCCTTATGTCGTGAAGTATAGGATCAATTTAGGAAGTAGCGAATGAAATTTTAGTGGAAACCAAATTTCAAATTTGTCGCGATAAGGACAATTATCAGAATACCGCTTAGTCCCAGTAAAAGATTCAAAACTGTACCGACAGTAGGGTAAAAGTTTTTCGTTTCCTTTGAAAAGAAACCAGCGATACCAATAATCGCGCCGACAAAGTGCATCACCGGCGCAAGGATCGCAAAGATCAAGCCTCCGATCCCAAATGAATTTCCGATCGAGCGACTCTGAGTACCGATCACCAATGCTGAAACAATAACCGATATCCATAAAACGGGAATCGCAATACACATCACGACAGACGCGATCCCAAGCCGGGAATGCCGTTTATCAACTCCAGCGTCTTTCTGTTTATCAGTCATCAAAACTCCTTTTTGCAAGAATGACTTTGCCAGCGGGGTCGGTGCTAGGTTACAACAAAAAAAATGACGGTCAAGATAACCGTCATTCAAAGCTCGATCAGGAATTCACTATTTTGCCGTGACCTTAAGTATATTCGACAAAAATTCTTTTATATCCGGATGGATCTCAGCTTTATGCTTTCCAATTACCAAGACCGCTTTTTTACTTCTTGCGATCTTTGCAAGATTGCTTCTGCCTATATTGTAGGTCATTAATTCAGAAAATCTTCCTTCGGTCGTGGTTGAAGTATATTTCGGATTTGTGAAAGTCACCCTTTCTTTATCATTTAAAAGTATTTCGACCTTTCCGCTCTTCAATAATCGATTGGCTTTTCCGTAAGCTCCGACACCAACGCCAAATTTATCGCCGCCCTTTATGATCGTGTCTCCCTTGTAGTCGTACCCAATTGCGATCATCACTTTTTCAGCCTCTTCTTCGCTAAAAACGTCCAAAAAACAATACGGTGTACCGACCCAGCCTTCATCCTCAAACTTATCGTAGAAGTACAATAATCCGTTTTCACCGATGACCGGCTTACCATTCCCTGTACGGGCAAGCGGTCCATCAAACCATGTTTCAATACCGATCTTTGTATCCGCACTGGCAACGGTAGGTGGTTTTGGAGCCGCTTTTCTCTCTG
>JBGTEI010000312.1:0-9897 GCA_041747875.1 Pyrinomonadaceae bacterium
GACGATCACCGGAACAGAGACGATATCTTTTCACAACAATAGCAGCGATCAGCTAAAGGAAATAGTTCTGCGTCTCGATCACAATATCTTCCGGGCACGAGTTCCGCGCGGATTTTCCGTCCCGGCCGAAACGACCGACGGTATGATCGTTACAAAAATGAAGATCAACGGAGTTGAAGTAGATCTCAAGGCTGTTCCGCCACGCAGTGGTGAAGACACGTCCGGCGATAAGAAAACTTTTGTTACTGGATTGGATCAAACCGTTGCGACCATTTCTCTTTCAACACCGATCGAACCTGGCAGCGTTACAAAGATCGAAATTCGATGGAATACTAAATTGCCTGGCGGCGATGACGGCCGGGGACATAGGATGACCCAGCGCTGGGATAATCGACTTTTCCAGCCGACGCAGTGGTATCCAAGACTCGCAACCTATGATGATCTGCGGGGTTGGGAAACAAGTGTCTATCTTGGACCATCCGAGTTTTATAACAATTTTGGAAAGTTTGACGTGAAGATCGAAATGCCGGCGGGTTGGCTTGTGAGCGGAACCGGAGTACTTCAAAATCCGGCAGAAGTTTTAACAAACACAGCCCGCGAGCGGCTCGCAAATGTACTTAAATCCGACGCCGAAATTACTATTGTTGGAAAAGATGAAATGGGCCCGGGCAAAGCCACGGCGAATGGTAAAAAACTAATCTGGCATTTCGCAGCCGACCAGGTCAATGATTTCGCATGGGCGACCTCGAACGAGTTTGTCTGGAAAGCCACACGCGCGACGATTCCCGGAAAAGGTCCGATTCCGATCCATATGCTGTTTTTGCCGGAGCGTGCAAATCGATTCGAAAATGCGGGCAAGATCTCGCGCCATGCGCTTGAATTTTACTCGAAACTTTGGATACCGTACGAATTTCCGCAATTGACGCTTCAGGATGGACCGAGCGCCGGGATGGAATACCCGATGGTGATCAATTCAAATCAGGGAGCCGCTGATCACGAAACGTTTCATCAATGGATCCCGATGATGATCGGAACAAACGAAACACGATACGGCTGGATGGATGAAGGTTTTAATCAGTATTCAAATATACTTTCAGAAGCCGATGCGGAAGGAAAACAGTATTCTGTAGATGGATTAGGACAGCGTTACGGCAGCATCAGCGGCGACGAAGATGAACCGCCGATGATGTGGAACGCAAATTACGGTGGTCCGTTTTACGGTTTCCAGACCTATAGCAAAACTCCTTTAATGTTTTCAATGCTCGGGGGCGTGGTCGGCGATAAAGAGATGAATGCGGCGATCAAGAAATATATGGCTACGTGGAAGTTCAAACACCCTTCGCCTTGGGATTTTGCATTTTTCATGAATAAAGAACTTGATCGCGATTTGAACTGGTTTTGGTATTATTGGCTTTTCACGACAGAATCGGTCGATGGCTCAATAAAGGAAGTCATTGCCAGAGACGGAAAAACAGATGTCACGATCCACCAAGCAGGACAAATGCCATCTCCGGTCGTCTTAAAGGTGGAATTTGCTCAGGGCGACGGTGCGGTGACGTTGATGCCGAATTCAACAAAATTGGACGAAAATAGTGTGATCGTTAGGTGGTCTGAAGATGTTTGGCTTAACGGTGATCGCGATTTCAAAGCGGTTCTCGATTCTGGCAGGAAGAAGATCACAAAGATAACACTTGACCCGTACGGAAGATTTCCCGATTCAGATCCGGGAGATAATGTCTGGACAGCAAAATAAAGATAAAAAAAGAAACCCGCCTCGATCACTCGAAGCGGGTTTCTTTAATTTTAAGAGCAGCGAACTAGTTGTTTGCCGCTTCGGTTTTTGTGCAAACCTCACCAAAAGCGTCCACCAAACTTTGCGCGATTACTTGAGGAGGACGTCCTTCAAGATCTTTTCGTTCAAACATCTTTACAAGTTCTCCGTTTTTAAGAAATGCGATCGCCGGTGAAGATGAAGGATACGGTGCAAACTTTTCACGTGCTGTATCGGTTGCATCAATATCTGCACCTGCAAAAACCGTGATCGATTTATCGGGCTTTGCTTCTGAATTTTGGAGCGCCATTGCGATCCCCGGACGAACACCGCCCGCTGCGCAGCCGCAAACCGAGTTTACTACAACCATTACAGTTCCTTCGGTGTTCTCTATTGCGTTATTAACATCTTCAGATGTCTTTGTTTCTTCAATTCCTAGTTGGGCGAGCTCTTGTCTCATTCCCTGAATCATTATTTCTGGATATGGCATAATTTCAATTTCCTCTGTTTATTAAATTTCCCGGTCAATTTTTAATCTTGATATTTTTATAAAGTATCCTAAATGTAAGTTTTAGAGTCAAGCTAAGGTTCGATCCGAACCGGTGCTTTTACCTGCATTGCGTCAAAAAGAGCCTTCATATCAGCATTTTCCAGCGCAACGCATCCGGCCGTCCAGTCCCTCTTATTTCCTTCCCCGTGAATATAAATTTCGCCGCCGAGTGCGGTTTTTTGCGGAGGCATAAGCTTCTCGTCGACAGCTTTTACGATTTCATCGTGCTCTTCCCGCGTGATGATCTTCTCGTCCAATCCGCGTTTCGCATCTTCCTTATTCGGATAGCTGACGCCGAGCGAAAGATAATAACTGCTCTTAGGATTCTTCGTAAAAATGTAAAAATCGCCTTCGGGCGTTTTCCCGTCGCCTTCAATTTCTTTGTCGCCAACCGGACTAAAACCAAGTGCGATCTTATAAGTTACGATTAGCTTTTCTCCATTGTACACTTCCAGCGTTCGTGCTTCTTTTTTGACGACCAATCGCGGATCTTCCATTTTTGGCAAATCTGATCCTCCCTGATACATTCTTTGAAACTGCGGAGTCTGTGAAAACACAGCCAATACGGAAAAGGAAATTATCAGAATTGCGGATATTTCAAAAACTTTCTTTTTCATTTAACTTATTGTGATCTCGCGATCTTCATCTCCATCGCCACGGATCTCAACGCGAAGTATTCTTCGGTCAAAATTTAACTCCCGGAGGCGATCGGCCCATTCGATGATAATAACCGCACGTTCGTTTTCCAAAATTTCATCAAGTCCAACCGAAAACAAAGCATCAGCGGATTCAACAATTCGCCATAGGTCAATATGGTAGACGTCAAAATTTTCCGCATTGTAAAGATTCACCAAAGTAAAACTCGGACTCGTAACTTCGTCAATATCGTAATTAAGCGCGCTTAACACTCCCTTAGTAAACAAGGTCTTTCCGGCGCCGAGCCCGCCTGAGAGGAATACAACATCACCGCTTTGTAATGTTCTTCCGAGTCGCTCAGCGATCTCGAACGTCATTTCCGGTGAATTACTCAACAAACTTTGAACTTTTGACTTTGAACTATGAATTTCCATCAATCGATCTTCAAACCAATTTGAGTAAACCACGAGAGCTTATCCCAATAACCGCGCTGCAGGACGATTTCTTCATTTTTAAAATTAAAAAAACCGCAGCCTCTTATCTCAAAAGGTTTTCCGGTCGGCCGATTTCCGTAAAATCCTCCAAGAAATGTTCCGCCGCCGATCCATTCCCATGCCGCCCAATCTCCATCCGTCATTATATTCTCCGCCTTTGCCCAGGCATCAGGAAATCCACTAAAAAACTCTGCAGTGTCTACGCGTATGTTGTCCCGCCCAACGGACGGTTCATTCGTCGCGATCTGAAAATTTATCGCGTCCACCGCATAGGAATTCACAACTGCGTCCAGATCCTTATCGTTAAATGATCTGATCCAATGCTGTAAAAACTTAATAGATTCGTTCACCTTTATTCTCCAACCTCCTTAAATGCTTCGGTCAGACAATCCCTCACATCGCCGGCAAGCATTACTCTTTTTCCAAATTTCTCCGCGGCAATATCGCCGGCAAGCCCGGCAACATAAACTGCCGCTACGACACTTTCAAATATATCAGTTTTAGATTGCACAGACTGAGCCAAAAATCCTGCAATAATGCCCGTCAAATTGTCCCCGTTTCCCGCTTTCCCTAACCCCGAGTTACCCGTTGGATTGACAACAACTTTTCCGTCAGGCGCTGCGATCAGCGTCCGCTCACCCTTAAGAACCAGGATCACCTTATGTTTTTCAGCGAAATTTCGTACCGCCTTGATCCGATCCTTTAACACTTCTTTTTCAGTAGTTCCCAGAAGCCGCAAAAACTCCCCTTCGTGCGGTGTCAGGACAAGCGACAGTTCATCGGAACCCCTTATGTTAAAAGGAGAAAGTGAATTTAAGCCGTCGGCATCAATAACAACGGGTGTTTTTCTTCGTAAAACAATTTCACTAACAAGTTCCCGGGTCGAATCGTCTTCAGAACCCAACCCGCTTCCGATCGCCAGAACATCCGCCTTCTTACTCAGATCTTGAATACTTTCAAATGCTTCAAAACTGACGGAACCGCTTTTCGTTTCTGAAACTCCGTGCGTCACTACCTCCGCCAGAACCCGGGACGAAACTGATTCCAGCGCAGACTCACTCGTTATGATCGTAACCAACCCAATACCGGTCCGGATCGCCGCATTTCCCGCTAAAACGGCGGCACCCGAAAAATTCCTTGAACCAACGATCAAAAAAGCATTTCCGCGCCTTTTTTTGTAAGAGTCCTCAATGAATACTGTGTCTTTTATCCACTTCTTAGCATCTTGCTGCTCGGCCACAAATATTTGTGAACGACATTTATTAATCAATTCGTTTGGCGAACCGATATTTGCAACGTAAACGTTGCCGTTAAACTTCGCAGCCGGCGGAAGAACGTTGGCAAGTTTTGGAGCCGTAAATGTGATCGTATGATCCGCGACTACATTTTTCCCAATGACCTCCGCATCGTCGGAATCTAACCCCGAGGGAACGTCGAGAGAAATATATATGGCGTCATTTTCCTGTGCCAACATTTCAAGAGTCGTATCGAAATCCCTCCCAAGAGGTCTTGTTAAACCCGTCCCAAAAATTGCGTCCACCATTACATCAAATTTCTGCAATTCAGATCCGGTCGTATGATTCCATTTGTCACTCCAGATTGATTCAAAATACAATTTCTTATCATTTTGAGATTCAGTGTTTGATATATTTTTCAAAGCGCAAAAATTTGTTTTTGCATCACCTTTTGTCGCGTCGATGTTTCCAAACAGGTAAGCCTCGACGATCGCGCCCTGTGTCCATAGAATTCTTGCAAGGGCGGCGCCGTCGCCGCCGTTATTTCCTTTTCCGCATAAGATCAAGAATGACTTGCCTTCAACCGATCCGCCCAACATTTTTTCGATGACCCGAAAGGCAGCATGAGCCGCGTTCTCCATTAACAGAATCGAAGGAATTCCATATTCCTCCGTCGTCAAACGGTCGACCTCGCCCATTTCTTCGGAAGTTAAGACTTTTTGCATACTTCGTTAAAATGCCACAGATATATTTAAATACAAAGGGAATATTCGATTTCGAAGGTCGAAAAAGTGGGAAAACAAAAAAAGCTGCCTTAGTTCGCAGCTAAGACAGCTATCAATACATAATTGGAGAATGTGAATACACTTCGGGACTTCGAGCAAGTCAAAATATTGCCACTGACGCTTGACCACCTATTTCCTTCCGTTGTTTAAAATATAGTTCTATTCGCCATGTCTTTCCAAAAAAGCGGGAAAGTTTTTAGAACATAATGTCACGAACTGACAACATTTCTATGAGTTAGGGGAAAAAAGCGCTAGAGCTCGCTTTTGTACTTTTCAAAACTCGTTTGAAGCGATTCGGGAATAGTTCTCGTTTGACCTATCGCGGTCATAAAGTTAGCGTCTCCGATCCAACGAGGCAGCATATGCATATGAAGATGATCGGCGACTCCCGCACCTGCTGCTTTTCCCTGATTAATTCCAATATTTATGCCTTCGGGTTGGTAAACCTTCCGCATTACACCCTGAAACTTTTTTGTAAGATCCATTAGTTCATCGGTTATCTCTTTTGAGGCCTCGTGTAAATTCGCGACATGTTTATAGGGCAAGATCATCAAATGCCCGCTTACATAAGGATAAATATTCAGGATCGCAAAGTTAAACTCGGCGCGAAACAAGATAAAATTATCTTCATCGCTAACCGAGTTATTCAAAATGCTGCAAAACACACAGCCCTTCGAGCCTTTCTGCGTGCCGCTTTCGTCCGATTTTATATAATCATACCGCCACGGACTCCACAATACATCCACTTTTGTATTTCCTATTCGTTGATAATTTCTTTCAGATCTTTGCCCGGCTTGAAATAGGCTACGCGCTTTGCAGGGATCTCAACCGGTTCGCCGGTCTTTGGATTGCGTCCCTTGCGAGCGCTTCGTTCCCGAACGCGAAAGCTGCCAAATCCACGTAACTCTATCTTCTCACCGCGGTTTAAGGTGCCGACGATGCTATCAAAAATAATTTCGACCAGCTGTTCGACATCTTTCTTAGTCATTTCAGATTCCTTGGCAACTATTTCAACTAAATCAGCTTTTGTCATTGTTTTTTCCTTGGACTCTTTTCGATTTAACTACAAAAACTTAGTTCGTTTCTTTCCCGGTTTATCTTAACTGTCAGCTTTTTTGGTCTTACTTTTCTTGCCTTCAGCTGGTTTTTCCTTTTCTGCAACTTCTTCATTCGCTTCAGCAACAGCTTCAGTGGTTTCGTCAGCAGCTTTATCAGCCTCAGCAGCTTCCTCTTCCGGGGCTGCCTCGTCAGTTTTCGATTCGGCAGCCGGCTCAGGTGTTTCGTCAGTTACTTCAGTTGCCTCGGCCGCTTCCGTAGCAGCGGAATCTTCTTCCGCTTTTACTTCGGGCGCTTCAGCATCTTCCATCACAACTGCTTCCGCTTCTGCGACAGCGCTTTCTGTTTCCGCCACTTCAACTTCATCCGTTGCCGCTTCTTCAATGACAGCTTCTTCAGTCACAACTTCTTCCGACGCAGCTTCTGCAGTTTCCTTGCTTTCCGCGACAGTCTCTTCAGTTGATACTTCTGCTACTTCCGCTGTTTTAGCTTTAGCTTCTTCCGGTGCTTCTTCCGGTGATTCTTCCGGTTTACCAAATTTCAGGTTTGCCAACTCGCCAAGCGATGCCATTCCGCCTTTCGCGTCGCTCGAATATGACTTCGTATCAACGACCGGTTCATCTTCTTTACCAACAGCTCTTGCAGAAAGACCTATCTTTTCAACGTCATGTTCAATTCTAAGAATTTTAAAGTCCAATTCCTGGCCAACTTCAAATTGCGACTCAGGATTTTCAATACGTTCGTCTGAAAGTTCAGATATATGGCACAAACCTTCGAGATCCGGAGCAAGTTCAACAAAAACACCAAATCCGGCAAATCGTGAGATAGTACCCTTAACAACATCACCCGGCTTATGTTCATTTGTATATGATTCCCACGCGCTAGGTGTAAGTTCTTTGATCGAAAGTGAAAGTCTGTGACCTTCGGTATCGATATTCGTGACGACTGCTTCAACTTCCTGCCCCTTCTTGAGCACATCTTTTGGATGCTTCACTTTCTTAGACCAGGAAATATCAGAAACGTGTACCAAACCATCGACACCATCTTCGATCTCAACAAACGCGCCGAAGTCGGTCAGGTTTCTAACCTTTCCTTGAACCTTCGAACCGAGTTGATATCGTTCGCCAATTGTGTCCCACGGATTTGACTGAAGCTGCTTGATCCCGAGACTAATTCTCCGCTCGTCAGGGTCGATCCCTAAAACCTGTACTTCGACCTCATCCCCTTTGTTTACAAAATGTTTCGGATGCTTCATCCGTTTCGCCCAGGACATTTCGGATACGTGTACAAGACCTTCAACTCCGGGTTCGAGTTCAACAAACGCACCGTATTCAGTTACGCTCGAGATCTCACCTTTGATCTTCGATTCTACCGGATAAAGTTCCGTAACCGTTGACCAGGGATCCGGCAGCAATTGCTTGTAGCCAAGCGAAACTTTCTCTTTTTCGCGGTCGAGCTTTAATATTTTGACTTGAACGGTATCGCCAACCTTAAACAGGTCGCTTGGTTTATTAAGTCTTCCCCACGACATATCCGTTACGTGCAGCAGACCGTCAATTCCGCCGATGTCGACAAACGCGCCGTACTCGGTAAGATTCTTAACGGTTCCATCAACAATATATCCAACCTGAATATCTTTAAGAGTTTCAGCTTTTTGCTTGTTGATCACTTCATCTGTAATAACTTTGCGCGAAAGGACTATGTTATTTCGCTTACGGCTGAATTTAACGACCTTTGTTTCGATCTCCTGCCCTTTCAGTGCGTCCAAATTCCGAACCGGCCGCGAATCAATTTGCGACCCCGGAAGAAAGGCTTCTACGCCTTGCACATCAACCTTCAAGCCGCCCTTTGTCTTCGAAGTAATCGTTCCAGTGACGATCTCATCATCTCGAAACGCACGCTCGATATCATCCCATACACGACGACTTTTCGCGTCGAAATACGAAAGATTTGGCGGCCCATCGCCACCCATATTGCGTATCACGACTTCTACGTCGTCGCCTTTCTTTACCGTTATCTCACCATCCGGGGAAGTAAACTCTTCAAGAGCAACGGCTCCTTCGGACTTGTAACCAAAATCGACTAAAACACCATGTTCTGAAACTCTTACGACTTTGCCGCTTACCGTTTCACCAACGTGGTAAGCAACCTGCTCCTGCTCAAATTGAGCGAGCATTGCGCCAAAATCCATTTCACCTTGATTTTGACCGTCGTCTGTTTCCGATTCATTTTCGCTGTCTGATGCCGCTACTGTTTCTTCGGGTTGAGGTGTCTCTGCAACACCAGTGTTTTCTTCTTTAGACGCTTCTACTGCATCCTGATTTTTGGTTTCTTCCGCAACTGAATTTTGGGTATCGACCGTTTCTTCAGTTTCCTTAATTACTTCGTTTGACATTTAAAGTTGTGTTAGTTTCCTTTGTTTAATATTTCGCTGCGTTTTAAAAAATGATTTAAAATGGAGCAATTCCCGTTTTTACCTGAATTTAAACAATAAAAAAATCAGCTTACGGGTTAGCCAATTTCAGTCAATCGCGATCTTAATAAGTGAGGAAACACATAAAACTACAGTTTCAAAACTATTTGCCCGCAAAAAAAATCATATTGCGCGCGCAGTCTTACGATTAATACCTCTTGCTTGTCGCTCGTGACTGGGTAAAACTAGAATTTACACGCCGAAGTGCTTATATGTCAAGATAATACTGTAAAAAAGGGACGATTTTACAAACAAACCTAAATTATTGAAATCACCTCATTTACCTTCAAATATGAAAAATGGTGGACGTGAATTTCTTATCTCCAACGGGTATCAGGGAAACTTTTTCAAGATCTTCCCCTCGCATTAAAAACAATAAATCTATTTCGCCTCTTTTCGGGATACAAGATTCCCAAAATCGTTTTCGATAATATCCGATTCATCACCCGCGACCTCACCAAGCGAAGTTGATATCCCGGCTAGTCTCAACCGAAAATCATCCGGGTCGCTTGATCCCCGAAGTGCTTCGTCAAGATCGATCAGCCCGGATTGGTATAAATAAAGCAACGACTGGTCAAACGTCTGCATACCGTAATGCGCCGTTCCCGCGACGATCGCCTCGCGAATTTGCGCAGTTTTCTCCGGATATAGGAGACATTCGCGGACAAGGTCAGTTGACCTAAGGATCTCGACAGCCGGAACACGAGATCCGCCTTTTTCAGATTTCATCAAACGCTGCGAGATCACCGCTTTCAAAAGCCCCGCAAGCTGTATTCGGATCGATCGCTGTTGATACTCGGGAAAAGCGGAAATCAACTTTGAAATAGTCTCCGAAACATCAAACGTACCCATTGCAGAAAGCACCAGATGCCCGGTTTCGGCCGCCGTCAGCGCCGT
>JBGTEI010000313.1:0-3513 GCA_041747875.1 Pyrinomonadaceae bacterium
ACCACTTACTTCAAACTACGGGTCTCGTAAACGAGGCATTTGTTCGGCTGATCGCCTGGGATGAGGCAAAGTGGAACAACCGCGCACATTTCTTTGGCGTTTCCTCAAATATAATGAGAAGGGTCTTAGTTGATTTCGCCCGGAAAATTCCAAAGGTTGACGAGAAAAGGATCGAATACGTTTCATTTGATCATGCAATCAACCTCCCGGGCGATCGCCGTACGGACCTGATCGCACTGGATGAGGCACTATCGGTGTTGGCGAGCTACGACCGTCGAAAGGCTGAGATCGTTGAAATGCGTTTTTTTGGTGGACTTACAGTTGATGAAACGGCGGAAGTTTTAGCTGTCGCACCGATCACTGTGATGAGGGAATGGCGAAAGGCGAAAGCATGGCTTTTACAGGAGCTTTGTAAAGGATGAACCCGGAAAGATGGAAAAAGATCGACGAGATCTTTGAAGCTGTAATGGATATGCCTGGCGGCGAGCGCAATGCTTATCTTCAAACCGCCTGCGGCACCGATTCGCAGCTAAAAGTTGACGTTTTGAATCTGATCCAATCCGATCGGAATTCGGATAGCTTTCTTGAAGAATCAGCTGTTAATGTGCTCGTGTCGAAATTCGAAGATGAACACACAACGTTTGCCGATGTCCCGGCGGGCAGCCGAATCGCCACGTACGAAATTATAAGAAGTCTTGGCAGTGGCGGAATGGGCGAAGTATATCTGGCACTTGATACAAAGTTAGACCGAAAGGTTGCGCTCAAATTACTGCCTCGGGAGTTTACCTTTGATCCGGAAAGAAAGATACGATTTGAAACCGAGGCGAGAGCCATCTCAGCGCTGAATCATCCCAATATTGTTACAATTCACGACTTTGGCACCGAAAATGAAGTGACTTATATCGCCACGGAATATGTCGAGGGTAAAACTGTAAGACAACTGATCGAAGAGGATATCTCAATTCAGGATCGCATTTCGATCATTACGCAGGTTGCGGACGCTCTCGTATCGGCGCATGCCGCCGGGATCATTCATCGTGACATCAAGCCGGAGAATATTATGGTTCGGCCCGATGGATATGTGAAAGTTTTGGATTTTGGTCTTGCTAAACTGGCCTCCTCAGATGATCACAATAGTTTCGAAAAAATTGAGACTGTTATCGGGACGGTAATGGGAACGCCGGCCTACATGTCGCCTGCACAGGCAAGCGGAGAAAAAGTAGATCACCGTACAGATCTGTGGAGTATTGGGGTGGTGCTTTACGAGATGGTCCTCCGGTCAAACCCATTTAAGAAAGAAAACGTGCAGACGACCCTAAAAGCGATTCTGTCCGAAGACCCCGAACGACCAAGCCTCGTTGATCCGGAGATCCCCGGATCATTAGACGGCATTATTTCAAAGGCACTTGAAAAAGATTCGGACCTGCGATATCAGACCGCTTCCGACCTTATCGCTGACCTAAAGCGTTTGAACCGGGAGCTCGATTCTTCGCTAAGCAATAGTGCGGATGCTGTTGCATTACGTACGCCCGCTCTCGGCCTTTCGAGCGTTGCACGATTCGCCGTGTTTCTTGGAATTTCAGCTCTAGCCGCGGGATCTATTTGGTATTTCCTCTCAAGGGCTTCTAATCAAATTAATGATAAAAACTGGGCCCTGGCTCAGAATACGCGTTTGACCAATGCGGACGGCAATGAAATATTCCCGAGTCTGGCACCAGATGGCGAATCATATGTTTTTGCCGCCAGAAGTTCTGACAGCTACGATATTTTTCTCAGCAGGATCGGTGGTAAGAAAACGATCAATTTAACAGAGAATTCTGGTAAAGACGATATACAGCCAGCTTTCTCACCGGATGGGAAACTAATTGCCTTTCGTTCAGAGCGGGAAGGAGGCGGAATTTTTGTCATGGAGGAAACCGGCGAAAACCCGCGCCGCGTTGTTAATTTTGGATTTCATCCATCCTGGTCTCCGGATGGGAAATCTATCGCCGTTTCAGATGTTGGTTATTCAAGACCCACAACGCGCGGAAGAAGCAGTATTTGGGTCGTCAATGTCGCAAACGGAGAAAAGCGAAAATTGGCCGGAGATTTTGCCTACCAGCCGAATTGGTCGCCCGATGGAAAGAGGATCGCGTATTGGTTCATGCAGGATGGGGGCAGACGAGATATTGCTACGATATCTGTCGAGAGTGGAGAAATAACTCCAGTCACTAAAACCGCCAGCACAAACTGGAATCCGGTCTGGTCACCGGATGGAAGTCACCTTTACTTCGCGAGTAACCTCAAAGGAAATATGGCTTTATGGAGAATTCGAATTGACCAATCAACCGGAAAGATCCTAAGTGAAGCGGAAACGGTTCCAACTCCGGGAAAATTTAATAGTCACATATCTTTTTCACAAGATGGGAAACGGTTGATATACGTTCAAATGAATACCCGGTCCAACCTAAAATCTGTTGGTTTTGAACCAAGGCTTGAAAAGGTAATTGGAGACCCAAAATGGATCACGAAAGGCGATCAGGAAATTCAACGTCCCAGACTCTCGCCCGATGGGAAGCAATTTGCAATAAATATTGCCAGACAAACCCAAGACGACATTGTCCTGATCGATCGGGACGGAAAGAACTGGCGCGATCTGACGAACGATAAATATTATGATCGATATCCAATTTGGTCTCCTGACGGTAAGGAGATCGCGTTTTTGTCTGACCGAAACGGTCCGATGCAAGTTTGGCTGATGAATTCTGACGGCTCAAATGTCCGCCAACTGTCTCCTGACCGGACAGCCGCCGGGGTTCCGACATGGGCACCAACCGAGAAAAGAATCGCGTTTGCACTTGATGGCGAACATTATCTTATTGATTTCACGGATTCTGGAAAGACTCCGCTAACTAAGCTCAGGTCGGTTGATTTTGCATCGATCAACCATTGGGACTGGTCGCCGGATGGAAAAAAATTAGCCGGCAGATGGCGCGCGAAAGACGGAGAAGGTGGCGTTGGATATTTTTCACTAGAAACTAACGAATATGTAAAAGTTTGGGTCGGTGAGGGAACCATGCCCAGTTGGCTACCCGATAGCAGGCGTCTGATTTTTTCGCGCGATCGGAAAATTCATATTTTCGACATAATGTCTAATCGCCTCGATGAGATACACTCCCTGGCTGATTCCGATATTGAAGGAGTTGGTCTCAGCCGCGACGGAAGACTTCTCTACTACATCGTTGGTGAAACTGAATCAGACGTTTGGCTGCTCGATTTGAGACAATAGAGCCATGCTTAACTAGAACGAATTGATTCTTACCCAAAAAGTCTCAGATTCACCGAAGCAAACCCGAGACTTTCTAATAGATTCGCTCAGTTATTTAGTCCCGCAACCGTATCGTCATCGTCCATTATCACTACATCCGAGGTTGCCTGACGGTAGTTCTTATAATCCACTGTATAACTAAATGGCTTCATCTTCCCTTTAATTTCCGCGACCGCTACAGTATTTAGCTTCGTTGTCACCCAGAT
>JBGTEI010000314.1:0-8345 GCA_041747875.1 Pyrinomonadaceae bacterium
TTTTTTACTTTGGCTTGATCTTTTTTAAATTTAGCTCTGCAATACTCTCCGTATAATGTTTAAAGTTTTCATTTTTATCCTATTTTCTTCGGCCGCTATCTCCGCGCAAATGTTGCCCAAATCTGAGCGGGAACGAATTGAAGACTACGGCACAGTATTTGTCGAAGCGATCAATTCCCAAAATGACGAGCTTCATACTAAGACGGTAATTGATATTTTTTCGCAAGCGTCGATCAAAAATGACGGTGCGTCAAAACTTACCACTTTGTTTCCGAGAATGCGCGAGGCATTCGGAGAGCTGGAATATCATCATTCGGATCTCGTCGAGTTTAATCTTGGCGGCAGCGTCAGCTTAGTTTTGCACGTATACGCGCGATCCAAAGGTGAAAAAGGTTGGAAAGATTTTCAACTCCGAATCGAAAAGGACCAGCCTCATCGAATCGAAAAGATCGCTTTTGTTGCCGACGTAGCCGAGCCGGTCTCGCTGCCGAATAACGAGATCAGCGATCCTAATACCCTCAGTTGGCTCAATCGGTATATAGATAATTTGGTCGCAAACAACGATCTTTCGGGAAGCATCCTGATCGCGCGAGGCGATGAACCGCTCTATCAACGCGAATTCGGCTTTTCCGATGCCAAACGGACAAAGATGATCGATCCGGAAACGCGTTTTAACTTAGGCAGCGGCAACAAGATGTTTACCGCTATCGCGATCGCGCAGCTGGCTGAAAAAGGAAAGCTAACTTATTTCGATCCGATCAGTAAATATTTTCCCGATTTTCCCGATCCTGAGTTTGCAAAAAAGGCAACGATCCACAATTTACTTTCGCACACATCCGGAATCAACGAATATTGGACCGAAGATTTTGATAAAAACGCGAAAGAAATTCGAAACATCGATCAAATGCTGCCTTGGGTCTATAAAGTCGGGACCGATTTTGAGCCGGGTACAAAGGCACGATATTGTAATTCAAATTTTATTCTCGCCGGATCGATAGTCGAAAAAGTAAGCGGAATGGATTATTACGAATATGTTCTAAAACATATTGCCAACCCTCTGAACATGAATTCGACAGGTTTCTATTTGCGTGATGGTTCGACGCCAAACATGGCGGAACCACTGAGAAAGGTCGAAACGGGTTGGGAACGCACGGAAGACAAGGGTTCACGCGGCACTTCGGCGGGCGGCGGCTATTCGACTGCACGAGATATATTAAAATTTGCACGCGGTTTGGCGGGCGGTAAATTGGTCATTAAAAGCACTCTCGAATTGATGACCACCTCAAAAACCCGCATACCGGGATCTGACCTTGATTACGGATACGGATTTCTACTCAATGCCCATGGCGGTGTTTCCTCCTATGGCCACGGCGGGATCACGTCGGGCGTCAATTTTGAGTTTCGATATTTTCCGGGTGATGATACCTCGCTTATCATATTTAACAATCAGGACAATGGCGCGTACGATGATCTCCGAAAAAATGTCACTAAATTGATCTCGGGAGAGAGATAACACCCCAACACTCGAACGGGACATTCGTACGAAATTTTTTAAGAAGAGAGACGACTCCTTTTCAGCCGCGGTCTTTCCCGCCAAAGTTTTCGACAATCAATATCGGATTCGCATATAATCGAATGAAATTTGAAAAATTCATTTCGATCCCCAAACCCAAATATGCGTAAACTATTCTTATTTTCGATAGCAATTCTTTTATTCACACAACCGCAATTCTTCGCTCAATATACCGCGAGCGAAAAAGATGACGCGACACGCCAGCAAAGACTTCGCGGTTCGATCACGCCGGAGCGGGAATGGTGGGACCTGATGCATTACGAACTTTCAATCGAGTTTTTCCCTGGTGAAAAACGTATCAAGGGTTCAAATGTAATTGCGTTCAAGGTCGTGAAACCCGGCTCAAAAATGCAGATCGATCTTCAGGAGCCTTTAAAGGTCACAAAGATCGAACAGGGAAGAGCTGTACTGAAATTTGAGCGTGAAGGAAATGTTTATTGGGTGAATTTCCCAAAGATTCTAAAGAAAGGAACCGAAGATACGATAAAAGTTTTTTACGAAGGCACCCCAACTGAAAGCAAAAACCCGCCGTGGAGTGGAGGCATCACCTGGTCGAAGGACGAAAAAGGAATTGATTTTATTGCGACAACATGTCAAGGAATCGGCGCAAGCATCTGGTGGCCGAGTAAAGACCACGGATATGACGAACCGAATAAAGGAATGCGGATAAATGTTACAGTTCCCGAAGATCTCACCGCGGTTTCAAACGGCCGCTTGAAAAAGACGGATCATGACAAATCGGGCAAAACGAAAACCTTTCACTGGGAGATCACAAATCCGATCAATAACTACGGCGTAAATGTAAACATCGGCAATTACGTCCACTTTGGCGAAAAATTCAAGGGCGAAGGCGGAACCCTTGATATGGATTATTGGGTACTCGCACAGGACCTTGAAAAGGCAAAGGAACAATTTAAAGATGCCCCGCGCACGATAAAAGCATTTGAGCATTGGTTTGGGAAATATCCATTTTATGAAGACAGCTACAAATTGGTCGAAGTTCCGTATCTTGGAATGGAGCATCAAAGCTCGGTTACATACGGAAACAAATTTGCAAATGGCTATCTCGGACGCGATCTGAGCGGAACGGGAGTTGGACTAAAGTTTGACTTTATAATCGTGCACGAATCGGGTCACGAATGGTTTGGAAACAACATATCGATGATCGATTCCGCCGATATGTGGATCCATGAGGGTTTTACAAATTACGCTGAAAACCTGTTCGTCGAATATCATTTTTCTAAAAAGGAAGCCGAGGATTATGTGATCGGAACGCGCCGCAATATTAGAAATGATCAACCGATCATTGCCGAATACGGGGTCGCAAAATCGGGTTCTAGCGATATGTATTATAAAGGCGGAAATATGCTTCATACGATCCGCCACATTATAAACGACGATGAAAAATGGCGCGGTATCCTGCGTGGCTTGAACAAAGATCTCTGGCATCAAACGGTTACGACACAGCAGGTTGAACGCTATATCAGCAACAAAGCCGGGATCAATCTGAGTAAGGTTTTTGACGAATATCTGCGGACAACGATGATTCCTGAACTCGCCTATTCGATAAACGGAAAAGAACTCAATTATCACTGGGAAAATGTAGTTGAAGGCTTTGCAATGCCGATTCGCGTGGTCATCAACGGAAAGCAGCACAATATTGTTCCGAATGAAAAGCAGCAGACCTTAACCGTACCTGAAGTGATAGAAACCTTTGCCGTCGATCGAAATTTTTATGTAAGGTCGAAACCTGTGAGGCAGTAGGCAACACTAGTAGAAAGCCTGGAAGGATTTCGTTGACAGAATATTGAACTCTATAATTTGCCACTGGTTTCAAAACCTTGCATTAAATACATAACTTGCAACATGATCTATAACTTGCCACTAGCTTCAGCGAGTGGATAGGCAAACAACAAAGCTCCGGGCTTTAGCCAAAGAATGAAAATATAGTCTTCAAGAATTCGGCTAAAGCCTCTCTTCTGATGCTATCGGGTCCACTAGCTGAAGCTAGTGGCAATTGAAAAATCGCAAATTCCATAGTTCATCCAAATATCATGAAACTATTTACCTTTTTATTCGCACTTCTAATATCGTTTTCAACTGCCGCGGCCCAATGGCAAAAACAAGATGTAAAAACCGACGCCAGCTTTCGCGGGCTTGACGTCGTAAGCTCCAATATCGTTTGGGCAAGCGGGACTGGCGGGACGGTAGTTCGTACGATCGACGGCGGTAGATCTTGGGACGTCATTAAGGTTCCCGGCGCAGAAAAACTCGACTTCCGCGACATCGAAGCGTTTGACGCCAATACTGCTTATATTCTGAGTATAGGAAACGGCGAAAGTTCACGGATCTATAAAACGAACGACGGCGGTAAGACGTGGAAACTTCAATTCAAGAACACCGATGAAAAAGCGTTTTTTGACTCGATCGCTTTTTGGGACGAAAAAAACGGAATGGCGCAGAGCGATCCGGTCGACGGAAAATATGTACTTTACCGCACGACTGACGGCGAGACGTGGAACGCTGTCGGCACAGATAAAATGGCGGAAGCAAAAGAAGGTGAAGCGGCATTTGCCGCAAGCGGAACATCGATCATTACAAATGGAAAGAAGGACGTTTTTATTGTTTCCGGAGGAAATGATGCACGGGTTTTCCGTTCAAATAATCGGGGGTTGACGTGGTTTGTTTCTGAAACTCCCATTGTAAAAGGCACTTCCGGCAGCGGGATCTTCGGGATCGCGATGAGCGACAAAAGCAACGGCGTGATCGTCGGCGGAAATTACGAGAAACCAAATGAAGCGGGCAACAGTTTGGCCTTTACAAAAGATGGTGGAAAAACCTGGAAGGCCGGAAGCGGCCTGACCGGATATCGCTCAGGTGTCGCATATATCGATAAGAATACAGTAATCGCCGTCGGAACAAACGGATCGGATATATCTGTTGACGGCGGAAAGACGTGGAAAAATCTCGATAAGGAAAACTACAACGCGGTTCAGTCAGGCGGGAATAATTCAACATGGGCGGTCGGACCAAAAGGTATGGTTGCAAGACATCAGTAGTCTTTATTCCAAATAAGGTTCGACGAGCAATTACAACCGGAATCATCGATACTCCGATTTTATCCTGTTGCTCTTTTTTGCTAATATTCACCGTTGTTGGAATTACAAAATTTTTCAAAAAAACATCAGTACAGCGAACGATAGTGAGCAGCATAAAGATCTTAGTGATCAAAATTGTTTAAGTCGCCCTGAAGTAAAGATTTCGATCCTAATCGATTGCACTGCTCACTACCGTTCGCTGTACTGATTTTGGTAAATAATGACAAAACACGCACCAGAAAAACCGCTTTCCTGCAAAAAGGATACTTCGCTTACAAAAGAGCAATTTCTCGAGCTCTTCCGCTATCTAAAACTGACACGGATGTTTGATGAAAAAACTGTCAGACTCAAAAAACAATCGAAGCTGACGGGTGGTGTTTTTACGTCGCTTGGACAGGAAGCGACGGCCGTTGGAACCGCTTTTGCACTTGAGCCGCAGGATTTTATCGCACCTCTGATCCGTGATATTGGGGCTTGTTTTGTAAAGGGTATCGAACCGCGGACTATTTTCTTGCAGTATTTCGGACGCGGCAACGCTCCTTCGCGGGCGACCGATGTTCAGTTTCATTTTGCCGACCTCGAAAAAGGATTTGTCGGACCGATCTCACACCTTGGAGATATGATCCCGGTGATGACAGGTATTTTACTGGCATCGCGCATGCGAAAGGAAAACCGTGTTGCGGCAGCATATCTGGGTGAAGGCGCTACATCTACCGGCGCATTTCACGAAGGCGTCAATTTTGCCGCGGTTAAAAAACTGCCGCTGATCACAATCATTGAAAACAACGGCTACGCATATTCGACGCCGACCCGCGAACAAATGGCGGCCGAGCATTTTGTCGAAAAGGCGGCCGGCTACGGAATCGTCGGCATGCAGGTAGACGGAAATGATATCATCGCCTGCTATGAGACGATGAAAAAAGCGGTCGGACATGCGCGGGCCGGCGGCGGTTCGGTTTTGATCGAAGCTATGACCTATCGCAGAAAAGGCCACGCCGAGCACGACAATCAGTCATACGTTCCGGCGGGCGAAGTCGAATGGTGGGCCGAGCACAATGATCCGGTAAAGCGCTACGAGAAGTTTCTGATCGACGAAAAAATCCTCACCGAAGAAAAGATCGGGGAGATAGCTGTAGAAATTAAAGAGTTTTTGGAAGTAGAATCAGATTGGGCGGAGAATTCTCCTTCGCCTGTTGCGGAAGATGCGGCGAAAGAAGTTTTTGATAACAGCGTCGTTAAACCCGCTTTCAAAAAACCAATTTTGGAAAAATAACGGAAAAACTTTCGGTAGAACATTGCACCAAGCTTACTTTGAGAAGTTTTGTGGATAGAATTGTCTCTTTTTTGATTAGCGACAAAGCCGAAATTTTCTCCATCGTTTATAATAACGAGGTACACCAAAACAATTTACGATATTTATGATAAGAAAACTTGCCAATCTGGGATCAAAAGGAGCTAATCGCGTAAAATTAACCGAATCATTCAAGGAGTTTTTCGATAACGAAAAATCCGCGGGGATCTCTTTGGTAATTTGCTCGATAATTTCACTGATCATCGCAAATTCTGCAATGTCGGGATCATATCTCGGATTTTGGGAACAGTATGTTGGCGGTTTATCGATTTCGCACTGGGTAAACGACGGTTTTATGGCGATCTTCTTTTTGCTGATCGGCTGCGAACTAAAACGTGAGCTTTACGAGGGAGAGCTTTCAAACCTGCGAAATGCGATGCTCCCGATAATCGCTGCGGTCGGAGGAGTCGCAGTACCGGCGATTATCCATTTCAGCTTGAACGCGGGATTGCCGACTCAGGCGGGTATCGGAATTCCGATGGCAACGGACATTGCATTTGCGCTCGGGATACTTGCTCTTGCAGGAGATCGTGTACCCGGGTCGCTAAAGATCTTCCTCACAGCACTTGCTGTTATTGACGATCTGATCGCAATTATTGTGATCGCGATCTTTTACACGTCAAAATTCTCGCTGCTTTACCTGCTTCTGGCGCTGAGCGTTTTTGGCGTCCTGATGATCCTCAACCGCCTCAAATTTAATAGTCTTTTATTTTATCTGATCCTTGGAGCAGTGATGTGGTTTTTCATGCTAAAATCCGGCGTTCACGCAACGATTGCGGGGGTATTGCTTGCGTTTACGATTCCCTACACGCCCGAAACAGATGACGAAGACCCGCTAAACGTCCTCGAACACCATCTCCATAAACCGGTCGCGTTTTTCATACTTCCGGTGTTCGCGCTGGCAAATACGGGGATAATTATCGGCGCTAACTGGACTCAAGAACTTACAACGCCTAACAGCCTCGGGATCATTCTTGGTTTGTTTTTCGGCAAGCTTTTAGGTGTCACGATGCTTACCTTTATCGCCGTCAAACTCAAGATCTGCCGGCTGCCAAAGAGCTTAAAATGGCACCACATTATCGGCGCGGGATTTCTCGGAGGAATTGGTTTTACAATGGCAATATTTATTACTAATCTTGCATTTGCCGGTGATACTACCTTGATAAACGATTCAAAAATGGCGGTTTTATTAACATCACTTTGTGCGGGAGTCGCAGGTTTTCTATGGCTAATCTTATTCAGCGGGAAAAATGTTGACCGTGAGATCTTAGAATCGATGAGCTATGACGAAACGTTATCACCCGATCGATAGAGCAATGGAAATTAGATAATGAGCAGTAATTTTATAAGCGTCCCTTTTAAGATGGAAAGCGGCTTATCGGAGATCGATGGGATCGCAAAATTTTCTGCAGCCGGTATCGTCCTGGAATTTGAATCGAAGTTTTTGGGTTTTATAAAAAGCGGTGTAAAGGAAAACCGGATCGGGCTTGATGAGATCATGGATCTTAACTTCCGGAAAGGCTTTTTTAAGATCGGTACAAAGATCGAGATCCGTATGAAAAGTTTTTCACGCCTCAGCGAACTTCCGAATAACGGCGGTAAGGTCACTCTCAAGATAAAACGGCAGGATTTTGAACTTGCCCAAAATGCCGCCGGGCAGACGAAGCGGTATTTAGCCGAAGTAAATGCTCAATTGCCGCCAGCTCAGGTTTCCGTTGGCGAATTATTTGATACAGCTAAACTTGAAGGCGAAACCAGTGAAAACCCGCGCGAGACAAATAAATTGGAGGAAGAGTAAAAGCTAGGTTTTTAGCGTCGCCAACGGTGACGAACGATCCGCAAAAGTCTTGTCACCATTAAATTTCAAATTTGGCCTTTTATCGTGAATTTGAATTGTCCGTAACGCGCTTGTTGCTCACCTTTGGCGAGCGGTTGGTTTTTTTCCTAACCTGGGGTTTCATTCTGCTTTGCTCCATTTCACCCCAGGCTATAATGTTTGTCATCTTCGATGACAGGAAACAGAGGCGCCATATCCGATGAAATGAATGGGAGTCTTCAAAAATGAAATTTCAGATAAGATAGTAAGAATTATCAAGCAAGGTCCGGTCGCCTAAGGCGACTAACAATATAGCCCAGGGTGAAACCCTGGGAACGATACCAAACACGCCCGGTCGCTGAAGGCGACCAACATCCCTTGCTTACAATCTTGTCAGTATTTTATTAAAATTGGCTTCCTGCTTTTGACGTAAAACACATTTGCTATTAGATTGAATTTCGATATGTTGCTCGCCTTTAGCGGGCAATTTGTTTGATGACAAAGATA
>JBGTEI010000315.1:0-3936 GCA_041747875.1 Pyrinomonadaceae bacterium
GAAGAATATCTGCGCTGGACACTTGAAGGCATCGAAAACATAGGACTTATCTACGAAAAAACCCTAAAAGCTTTCCAAAAGTTTCAGGTTGAACGAGCTAAAGAAACAAAAAGCCCGACAAAGCGTTATCTTGCAGCGAAATACAAACTTGTCCGTCTGGTGCTTGAAATTTCACATGAAATTAAACGCCTCGATCTGACTGAATATGCCCGTCAACGACTAGTCGGCGCCATTAGTAAAGTAAATAGTGAAATTCGTCAGGCCGAAAGAAAAATTCGACGGGCCGAAGAAGAGATCGCTAAGAAACCAAAACCGGCACGAAAGAAAGAATTGAACGCGATCATCGCAGAACAGCGCAAGTCGCTTGAGACAATAGAAAAGGATAACTATATGTCTACGCTTCGCGTAAAGCGTTCGCTTCAAACGATCCTTATAAACGAACAGAAAGCCGGTATCGCGAAACGCGAACTCGTCGAGGCAAATTTACGGCTTGTAGTTTCGATCGCGAAGAAATACACCAATCGCGGACTGCAATTTCTCGACCTTATTCAGGAAGGCAACATCGGTTTGATGAAGGCGGTTGATAAATTTGAATGGCGACGCGGTTATAAGTTCTCAACTTATGCAACGTGGTGGATCCGGCAGGCGATCACACGCGCAATCGCCGATCAGGCGCGAACGATCCGGATCCCGGTTCATATGATCGAAACGATCAACAAACTGATCCGCACCTCGCGGGCACTCGTCCAGGAATATGGACGTGAACCGACGAGCGAAGAGATCGCAAAGAAAATGGATATTGGTGTTTCAAAAGTGCGAAAAGTTTTGAAGATCGCACAGGAGCCGATTTCTCTTGAAACACCGATCGGTGAAGAGGAAGATTCGCATCTCGGTGATTTTATCGAAGATAAATCGATCCTTAATCCTGCCGAATCGGTGACATTTGCAAATCTCAGCGATATTACCGATGAAGTACTTGCGACACTTACGCCGCGTGAAGAGAAAGTGATCAAAATGCGTTTTGGACTCGGAAATACGGGCTCGGAACACACGCTTGAAGAAGTCGGGCAGCACTTCACCGTTACGCGTGAACGTATCCGGCAGATCGAAGCAAAAGCCTTGAGGAAACTTCGACATCCGTCACGCTCGAGACGTCTTAAGGCGTTTCTTGAAGGAAAGCAAGACTAGTTTAGTAAAAACAGAAAGGCGGTTTGTGAGAGGTTACTTTCACAAACCGCCTTTTTATGTCGATAGAAGCGCTTCTTTCTGGTATTCTTCTTGATTGCTATTTATATGAATAAGAAAATTGTTGAAAGCTACAAGAAGAAACTAGCATCGGAAGAGGGATACATCGTTAATCCGCACGGCGCAGAATTGCGCATTGCGTTGTGTTATCCGAATACGCACGCCATTGGAATGGCAAATTTAGGGATGCACACGATGTATGAGCTATTTAACAAGATCCCTGAAGTTTCATGTGAGCGCGTTTTTCTTCCCGATGCTTTCGAATTGCGAGAGTACGAAAAAACGGGAAAAGACCCGCTGCTTTCGCTCGAAACTCAAACACCTGTCCGCGATTTTGACATCGTCGCGTTTTCTATCTCGTTTGAAACCGATTATCTGAACATGGCAAAGATGCTTCAGATGTCAAAGATCCCGGTTTGGTCAAAAGACAGAAATCATTTTCATCCCCTTGTTGTAATGGGAGGCGCCGCCTCTTTCTTGAATCCTGAACCGATCGCGGAATTTACTGACATTATCGCCGTTGGTGAAGGAGAAGTTTTAGTTTACCAACTCGTTGACGCGATCCTTGAAGGCGGAACAAAAGAAGAAATTCTTTTAAGTCTTGCAAGACTCGGACGCGGTTTCTATATACCCGAATTTTACGACGTTATATACAACGATGATGAGACAGTTTTTGACTATATCCCGAAATTTGAAGGCGTTCCAAAGCGCGTTGGGCGAACACTTTCGGCGGTAAGTCCAAAGGAAGGCACGCTTAGGCGAGCGTTAAAACGAGGCGAAACGGAACTCGCAGAATTCTTGATAAATCAGGATGTATTTTGTCCTTCGACCTCAATTTGGTCCCCGGAAGCTGAAATGGGTGACCGCCTGTTGGTTGAGATCTCACGCGGCTGTTCTCAGGGTTGCCGGTTTTGCTGGGCGGGTTACAATTATTATCCTCCCCGAGTTGTTCCTGCAAAAGATATTCTCGCAAAGGCGAAAGAATGGCGGTCAAGAACAGACAAAATCGGATTAGTTTCAACTGCGGTTTGTGACCATCCGGAGATCTCAACGATCTTAAGAGAGCTTCGCGCAATGGATTACAGGATTTCGGTTTCTTCGCTGCGTCTCGATCAAATTTCCGAAGAATTGCTTGATGCGCTTGTTGATTCAAAAGACCAGCAGATCGCAGTTGCCCCGGAAACCGGTTCTGATCGGCTGCGGCGGGTTATTAACAAAAATCTCACAAATGACGAGATCGTTGATATCTGCGGTGCAGTTTTTGACCGCGGAATGCTTACGATTAAGCTTTATATGATGGTTGGTCTACCGACTGAGACTAAAGAAGATCTGGATGAAATGTTTGTCCTCGTCGAACGCATCAAAGATCGGATGCTAGAAGCGGGAAAGAAATTCGGATACGCCGGAAAGATCATTCCAAGTCTGAACGGGTTTGTGCCGAAGCCAAATACGCCACTTCATTGGGATGCGATCTGCAGTGAAAAGGAATTAAAACAGAAGATTAAGTATGTCTGCAAAGGACTGTCGAAGATACCAAACGTAGACGTAAGGTTTATGTCGGCTCGAATCGCTCATGAACAAGCTCTATTTTCGTCAGGTGACAGAAGGATCTCGAAAGTGATCGAATCTGCTGCACGAATGAAAGGCAACATAAAATCGGCTCTGCGCGAAACCGGCGTTGATGCCGCATTCCACACAAGCCGAAACCGCGCGTATGACGAATTTTTACCCTGGTCGATCGTTGATTCAGGACTCTCTTTTGATTTCCTGAAGACCGAACACGAGAAAGCTCATGAGAGTCTTTCGAGTCTTCCTTGTCCTGCGGTCGAAAAATGCACTACTTGTGGTGTTTGTCCGACTACCTGGCTAGCCGATGCCCCCGAGAGTTTGGTTCAAATTCAACCGGCGAAAATTCGTGCTGCTCTCGTTTAAGCCGAGCCTATTGATCGAATAATAGACCGCTTGGCGTTACTGATTCATCAAACACATATTCGTATTGATAAAGTCCGAATGGAAGGATATTTACCGTCTTAGTGTACCTAACAGTTGCTGTAACAACGGTATTCACCTCTTGAACCTGGATAAAGGTATCTTCCGGTGCTCCGCTTTTCCTTACAGCTGCAGTGACATATTTCTTTACTTTGTCCTGCGGTTTTTCATCTCGTATTACCGCCATCCCTTGCAAAACGGCCGCTAGTAATTCCTGTTTTAAGCCTTCTCCTTGATACGCTACCGGAACGTAATTAAAACCGGCGTTGCCTACTAAAAAGATAAAAACCAGAACTATTGTCAGTTTGACGCCTGCGCTGCCGCGTTGGCACGCATATTTACTATATCGTGGATCCTTTTTCATCTTAACTTGCTCCTGAAAAACGAACGGATACCCCTATTTTGAAAGGGTTCTCAGCAGAGATTTCTGTATAACGGATCGGGGGATCGTACTTCCATGGACGATTATTGGCTGCCCTATAGATTTAAGCAGCACCCAGTGGAGTGATTGATCGATGTTTTTCTTATCAAAAACAAACGCTTCCATCACTTTTGCAACATCGATCTGTTTCGTATCAGGCAACCGACCCAACGACGAAACAACATCGTTTAACGATTTTATGCTATTGGTGTCTATAATATCAAGCTCTTTTGATATTTCGGCAGCTGCGAGAATTCCATAGCCTACTGCTTCACCATGTT
>JBGTEI010000316.1:0-1945 GCA_041747875.1 Pyrinomonadaceae bacterium
TATTCGACTTGAGGATGCGAAGGCGCAAAATGATCTCTATGAATATCTGAATTGGAAGGAAAAATTCGAAAAGGTTGAGATCACAAGAAAAGATAAGGTTGGTGAAGACGATGCCTACGTTGTTACGATCAAACCAAAAACCGCTAATGCACTTACGCTCTACGTGTCGACAAAAACCTTTTTGCCGATCCGCAGGATCACTCTGGCGGTTTCAAGCACATCACCGCAAAAGATTCCGATAAGCGAGATTTATTCAGACTATCGAAAGGTTGACGGGATCATGATCGCATTTAAGACCGTGACTACAAATCCGGGAATGGGCGATATCATCACGACCGTCAAAGAGATCAAGCACAACGTAAAAATTCCGGATAGCACTTTTGAAAAAAAGTAGGCTTCCGGAATGATTTCTGGGAAATTGAAAAGGCGGGTCAACTCTTGACCTGCCTTTTCTTTATGCGATCGTCACTAATGTCTGCTGATCAAGATTTCCTTCGGAATGATCAAAGACCGCATCTAGCTCTTTTTCAACACTTCCGTGTCCCATTGGTATTCTTTTTATAAGCGGCGCGAAATTTTCAAAATCGTAAAGATCGGTATCGAGAAGATGCGAACCCGTAACATTTGAAAGCGCTGTGATCATCGAACTTCGGATATGGGGAATTTCCTTCGTCAGCTCGGTTATTAGTTTTTTCATCCGCGCGCGTTTCAGATTTGGCTGAGTTCCACAAAGATTACACGGAATAATTGGAAACTCTCTCTCCGCTGAGTAAGCTTCGATCTCGCTTTCCTGGCAATACGCAAGCGGCCGGATGACGGTGTTAGTTCCGGCGTCCGAACGCAGGATCGGCGGCATCGCTTTTAGCTGCCCGACATAAAACATATTCAGTAAAAATGTATTGATAATGTCGTCTGCGTGATGGCCGAGCGCGATCTTTGTACAATTTTCTTCGATCGCCGTTGAATATAAGATCCCGCGTCTTAATCGCGAACAAAGTGAACAAAATGTTTTGCCTTCCGGAACCTTTTCCTTAACGATCGAAAAAGTATCTTCCTCCACTATCCGGTAATTTACGCCGACGCTTTCAAGATAATTCGGCAGCACTTCTTCGGGGAAATCCGGCTGCTTTTGATCCAAATTGACAGCTAAGAGTTCAAACGAAACGGGTGAGCGCTTTTGAACATCAAGAAGAAGATCAAGCATCGTATAGCTGTCTTTTCCGCCCGAAAGACAAACCATCACCTTGTCGCCCTCTTCGATCATCGAAAAATCTCCGATCGCTTTGCCCATCTTTTTGAGCAGCTTGGTTTTTGTTTTACTTTCTACAAACACTTATTAAACACTTCCTCTTCGGATTTAAATCGAACGCCTAACATCTCACACGAACCGCCTATTTTGCAAGCGTTTCAGTGGGGATTACCTTGACATTTATTACGATAAACAAAATAATTTACGAAATTTTGATTTTAAATTTTTGAAATCTCCCATCATAATATTTACGCAATAATCTTATTGAATTAAAAAAGGAATACCAAATATGAGATACGTTAAGATACTCGTGCTTTTATCCATCACTATGTTTGCATTCAGTCTTGCTCCGGCGCAGGACAAGGAAAAGGAAAGGGTTGTGGGTGAAGTTACGGTTAAGGCAGATCCTCCCAATGTAGATCCCGTTTACGTCGAGTTGCGAAAATTATCAGAAGATAATGGGGCGTTTAGCGGTAAATACGCAAGAGTTAATAATTTGGTCATGCAAAAGGATGCGGGTAAATTTACTTTCCGCAGCGGTGAAATATATTTTCTCAAAGAAGCCGAGGGGCGTGTTACCGGTGCCGTTTTTTTTGGTGAAGGAGAATTCACGCTTGTTCCGCCAGTAGAATCGGAAAAGAGAATGCTCAAATTCTTCACGGATGAGACAGCGATTGCCGAACCATTTTCAAAACT
>JBGTEI010000317.1:0-5044 GCA_041747875.1 Pyrinomonadaceae bacterium
TACCGACGCGGATCCGATGAAGGAATTGTTTGCGCATGCGCATCGTCTAGAAACGGTTGAAGGCGTGCTTTCGGTAACCGTCGCCGGAGGCTTTGCTTATTCCGATGTACCGGAGATCGGTCCCGGAGTTTTGGCCATTACGAATGATGATGTGCCGCTCGCGGAATCTTGCGCAAAGGAACTAGCCGATCATTTTATCGAACTTCGCGAAAGCTTTGTTCCAAACTTACCGGACGTTTCCGAAGCCGTAAAACGGGCGATCGAAAGCGATTCAAATCCGGTAATTCTCGCAGATATCGGCGACAACATCGGCGCCGGAACTACGGGCGACAGCACATTTATTCTGAGTGAACTTTTAGATCAGGAAGCCGAAAGCGCCGTTGTGATTATTGCAGATCCTGAAGCCGTAGAAGGGGCAAAAAAAGCCGGAACCGGACAAAACGTTACACTTTCGATCGGCGGGAAAACCGATTCATATCACGGAAAGCCGCTCTTGCTCGATTGCGCGGTAATGAAGATCACCGACGGCGTTTTTCTAAACCGCGGACAGATGCGCGATGGAATTACTGAAAACATGGGGCGCACCGCCGTGGTTGAAACAAGCGGAATAAAGATCGTTTTAACAGAAATAAAGATGCCGCCGTGGAATCTCGAGCAGCTACGTTCGGTTGGCATCGAGCCTGAGAACGAAAAAATTATCGCGTTAAAATCAGCGGTCGCTTTTCGGGCAGCATATGAACCGATTGCCGGCGAAATTATCGAAGTAAATTCACCGGGGCTTTCGTCGATCGATCTGAGTCAGTTTAATTTTACAAATATTAAAGATGTGTCGCTGTCTGTGTCGAATGTTTAGGAATGAAATTTATTGTCGTCGAAATACGAATCAGTAAAAAGGAAGCAGAAGAAAGAAACTTGTAAGTTACGCACCATAAGGAGAAATTACAAATGCGAAGTTATGAAAAATCATACGAGTTATACGTACGTGCCTGCAATTCTATGGCTGGCGGTGTAAGCAGCCATTTTAGAATGTCAGGTGCGCCCCACCCGCTTTTTTTCAAAGAGGCAAAAGGTGCCCGAATTATCGATGTCGACGACAACGAGTATCTTGATTTTACTTTAAGCCAGGGACCAATGATCCTCGGTCATTCGCATCCGGCGGTTTTGGACCGGGTCCGGGAAGAGACAGCGCTCGGCCAGCTATTCGCAGGACAGCACGAATTAGAACTCAACCTTGCGGAGAAATTGCAAAGCCTAATCCCTTGCGCGGAGCTTATTCGGTTTAGCAACAGCGGTTCGGAATCCGTTCAGGCGGCTCTTCGTCTGGCGCGTGGATTTACCGGACGAAAGAAATACGTAAAATTTGAAGGACAATATCATGGATGGTTTGATAACGTTCTGATCAGCCAACACCCATCCCTTGAAACTGCGGGAGATTTTGAATCACCTCACAGCGTACTTGAAACAAGCGGACAATCGACAAACGTCTTGGATGAGATCATCGTTTTGCCGTGGAATGATCTGGATGTCGTTGAAAAAACGTTTGAAAAATACGGTGATGATATTGCGGGAATTATCACGGAACCGATCATGTGCAACAACGGCTGTATCGAAGCGCTTCCGGGCTACCTGCAGGGTTTACGCGACGTTTGCGATAAGTATCAGTCATTATTGATCTTTGACGAGATCATCACTGGTTTTCGCCTCGGACTCGGCGGTGCACAGAAACTTTACGGAGTGATCCCCGATCTGGCGACTTTTGGAAAAGCAATGGCTTCCGGATTTCCGGTCAGCTTTCTCGCCGGGACAAGACGTGTGATGGAATACGTTGCAAACGGCAGCGTAATGCACGCCGGAACATACAACAGTAATAATCCCTCTATCGCCGCCGCCGCTGCGACGATCGAAGTACTCGAGGAAAATGACGGCGAAGTTTATACTCATATTACAAATCTCGGACGTAAGCTTCAGGAAGGACTTAGGAAACTCGCAGAGCAAACGGGACACGATGTTCTCGTAAGCGGTCCGGGTCCGATGACGCACTTATCTTTTACGAAATGCAGGAAACTTACAAATTATCGGGACTGTCTTGAAGCAGACGCCGCAAAATACGGCAAATTCACGCGCGAGATGCTGGATCGCGGAATTCGAATCATCGGACGGGGAATCTGGTATATTTCAGCCGCACACACAGAAGCGGATATTGATGAAGCACTTGACGTGGTGGCGGAAGTTTTTAATGTAATGGGGAAAAAGGAAGAAGTGAGCGCGGGCGCTTCCGTCATTTCGGTTTAGGTATTAATTATACGGAGTAAAAAATGCGTCTTGTAGCTTATGTACAAATAGATGCGGAGCCGAATTCGGCTCCGCATCTTGGGGTTTTGATAAACGAAGACAGGCAGATCCTCGATATCTTTGGAGAGCTGAAGGTGTCGGAGCAAAATTATAGAAACAGATCTGCGTTCTTAGACTGGTTTGATCTTGACGGAGATCTTTATCCTCAACTTGAAAGCATCGTCAAAAGCGCAGTTGAGAGTCCGGAGGATTTTGAGACAACGAGGAAGGAATTGACCGACGTGTCGCTGATTGCGCCGGTTCCTTATCCGGGAAAGGTAATTTGCATCGGTTTGAACTATCGCGATCACGCAATCGAAAGCGGCATGGATATTCCGAAAAACCCGATCGTGTTTTCAAAATTCGCCACTTCGCTAACGGGTCCCGGTCAGCCGATCGTACTTCCTCCGGGCGGCGATAAGACAGATTACGAAGCCGAGCTAGCCGTTGTCATAGGACGCCGGGCAAAGAATGTTTCGGTCGAAAACGGTTTTGATCACGTGTTTGGTTACACAAACTTAAACGACGTAAGCGAAAGAGGTTTTCAGTTTGCAGACGCGCAATGGCAGCGCGGAAAATCCTGCGATACATTTGCGCCGATCGGGCCGTATATCGCGACCAAAGATGAGATCAAAGATCCGCACGACCTGTCGATCAAGTTTCGCCTTAATGGCGAAACACTCCAGGATTCAAACACCAAACAATTGATATTTAATATTCCGGAGATCATCTCGTATCTTTCGGAAACGATCACACTCGAACCCGGCGATCTGATCGCAACCGGCACGCCGCCGGGAGTCGGGTTTGCGCGCAAGCCTCCCGTTTTTCTAAAAAAAGGAGATATTGCAGAAGTCGAGGTCGAGGGCCTTGGCGTGCTCAGCAATCCTGTTGAATAGGTCTGCAACCGATAAATTCACACACATTTTAAACTCCATTAACCGGGGATTCACAGCATAATGCGAGAATCCCCGTATGTTTGAAATTTACCAAAAACAATTCGGATTTTGGTATCTGGTATCGATTTGCGGCACGTGCCTTGTTCTTTTATGCGTAATCGAAGCGTATCAATGGCTCGTGAAAAAAGCGATCGGCTCATGGAACGCAAAGCACACTCCGGCAAATTTTATCTAAGTTATCTTAAGATCGCGGCGACTTTTCAAAGACGGATAAACCGAATGCTCGCCTGCAGATCTTCTTTCCTCTGATTAAGGGAAATTTGTTCAGTTCTCATTCCCAAATTCATCGGCATACATTTGTCAAAACCTATAACGATTGACAAGCGTTAATCGGGGAGTTTGCAACAAGTAAAGCCAAAATCCCAGTGATACGTATATCCTCAGAGTCAACTCGCAAAACAACTGAAATGGACTCATTGAAAGGCTCCGCCGAGTCGATTTACTCCAAATTCGTTGCATTTGCTTCGGCCGGAAAATACCTCGTTCTATTATTTTGGCTAAGCGGCTTTGAAGGAACTTTGATTTAAGGCGAATCGGCGAGGAGACCTGCCTTAGGTGAATTGAGTTTCTGTCAATGCAATTGGTGACTATTGGAATCGGTTTCTAATCTTTCATTGGTGGCGGGCCGATTTTCACGTCAAAAATTTTTCTTGACATTAGATTACTTTGTCGGATAGATTTACTTCACTAATAACTTTGGATAAGGAAAACGGGTAAACTTCTCGGGTTTAATTGGTCGTTAAATGCTAGAATCGCAGTTTTTTAATCGCGTGACCAAGAGAAATTTTCCGGTTTTCATTCATGTGCATTTTTTGCGATGAATTTGGTATGGAGCTGATTCTACGGATATTTTTGAAGGTCTGCTGAGAGCGCCATTGATCCGTTTTATCAAATATATGATGAGTTTCATGTTTACTTCGATCATCTCCCGGTTAATAGTTTATATCCGGTAAACAACGGCGGCTTCCCTACTTGCCACAATTGTTTATTTAAGTTCCACAACTGTTTAAAGATTAGCGTATCTGATTTTATCGTGGTGTCTCCATATTAGCTGAGCCAACGATTGGAACGTTGCGTTTTTTCAAATTTTAAGCTTAAAAATTACACAACTGTTTGAATTGCAGATCTGATCCGTGAGAACGATCCGGTTTAAATTTTGAATGTGAATCAATTACTAATGAGGAAAAAATAGAATGCCCAATCTCGATATCAAGACAAATATTCCGGGTGTATCCGGAAACGAATTAAACTTCACGCTCGACCTGCCGGATTATGTCATTGCAAATGAGAGATTTCCTCAAGACAAGTTTGAGAACGGCGCAATATCGCTTAGTAAGATCTCCGCAAAAGTTGACCGCGATTTTAAGTTTTTGTCCGGACCGAAAGCCGTTAGTTTTGGTGTAAATGCATCCGGAACTGCTGCGGTTGGTGTTTACCAAACTCCGGCGCGCCTTTTTGCCGATCTTCATTCGGCGGGACTTTCTGAAGCACTTACAAAGCTCTCCGATTTTAAGATAGACGACGGGTTTAACGTAATTGCGATCAGGTGGGGATACGATCTCGGCGCAAATGCGGAAGCTTCGATCGCACTCGGATCACCGGCGAAGATCAGCGTCGGAGGGACGGTTAAGAAGGGCGGTTTTTATGCGATCCTCCATAAAGTGCCACGAGAAAAGACTGCAAGATTAGCGATCAAGGATGCCCTGACGTCTTGGAGGGTCCCGGCACAGATCAAGTCTTTTGAAGATCTCAATCCC
>JBGTEI010000318.1:0-5015 GCA_041747875.1 Pyrinomonadaceae bacterium
ATCCGGCGGGCAAGTGAGATATTCAAGCAAGCAACGAATGATTACAACCGCGGTCAATACGATCTCGCAATAAACAAATACTCTAGCTATTTAAAAATACGTCCGAGAATCGCCACTGCCTGGTATAACCGCGGACTCGCATATTATCAAAAAGGGTCGGATTTCAGCAGCGGCGACACAACAACGATCAAGGCCAATATTGACCGCGCCGTGTCAGACTTTACCGAGGCGATAAGGCTAGACCCAACATCTCCTGATTTTTATATCTATCGCGGATTAGCGTGCTCCGTCGTATTCACGCTGGATATGGAAAAATACGCTTCGCTCGCAATATCGGATTTTTCAGCAGCGATCAAGCTTCAGCCGAATTCTTCGGAAAATTATCGACGGCGCGGAGATATGTACGATGCAACATTTCGCACAGAACTTGCTCTTGCCGATTACACCCGTGCGATCGCTTTGAACAATAAAAATGTCGGCGCCTATTTGGGTCGTGGAAAAGCCTATTCGTCTAAACAAAATTATAAATTGGCAAAAGCTGATTTTGAGACCGCACTTCGGTTGGACCCGCAAAATAGCATTGCCAGAGGCCGATTGGAAACCTTTAAAGAGAAATCGGTACGGGGGATCAAACCAACTAGCGCTCCCGAAACGTGGAGAACACTTTCCGATCAAGGCAATGTGCATTTTGAGCGTCGGGATTTCGATAAAGCGATCGCATCTTATCAAAGAGCGATCAGCCTGATTCCAAAGCAAACAAAAACAGATATATCTTCAGTATTGATAATGCGGGATCGTTCTCTCCTTCTCGAGAAAATAGCCAGGGCTTATTTCGCGAAGAATGACTTCCAAAAAACAATTGAAAATTATGCTTCCGCTCATGCGGATCTTATTAACATCCTTGTTGAAGCTTTAGGAAATGATTCATTAATAAGATCTACGATCCTTGAAGTCCAGTCTGCGGCCGCGGAGAGCTATATAGGTCCGGCGATTGACCTTGCCGAAATGGGAAAACGCGGATTTAACACATTTCAGATCGAGTCGTTGACCGCCGATCAAAAACAGCAGCTTCTAAAACTCGCGGCCGTAAAATTAGCGTCTGCAAATGTCGCCTCAAAAATACTGCATTTGAGTTCTACTATCCGCCTCAGACTTGCAATTTCCTGCAAAAATGAGAAATCAGCAAATTGTGGATCTCGTTCTTCAAAAAACCTCATCGCAACACATTCGAAGAGATCTCTTGACAATATCAACAAAGCTATCGAATTTTCTCCTTTTATGAAAATGCTTTATGTTCAGCGCGCAGAGGTGTATAATTTCCTCGGAAAAACGGATCTCGCACGGGCCGATGCTTTAAAGGCAAGTCAGCTTAAAGACAATTGATCGCTGCATTTATTGCGGCTATTTTATTATTTATATTGATCGCAATTGCGGACCGCAGTCTAATAAGTTTTTCAAATCAGGCCCTTCCCCGATCGTTTTCCTTATGAATTTTTCTTTAAATAGGTTCAAATTGGGGTTGCAACATACAACTAAAGTAAGGCATCATTAAGGGGATTAAACTTCTCAAGGATATCAACGGTGCTACCTACGTCAAAAAATGCTTTTGGCGATTCTGGATATTTAGCGAGAAGGTTTTTTTAATAACAGAAGTCGCTCATAAGAGCATCCGAAACCGACCCTTCGTAGGCATACCGTTTCTTTGAAGCACCTCGAATTCGACACTTCTTTTGTATTTTCTCAAAAAAAGGAAATTTTCTTCCCCCGAGGGCAGATCATGAAAATCTTACTTTACAATCCGGATAATGGTATTACACGAAACTTTATGCCGCATCTGTGGATGTTTCTTCTGCAGTCGCTGACACCAAAAGAGCACGAAGTTATTTTGATCGATGGCAATGCAAAAGCAATGTCACGAAGCGAACTCGTCGAATTTTGCAAGAAAGAAGAAATTGGTTTAGTTGGCATTGGGTCGATGACACGAATGGTCGCTCGTGCGTATCGTGTCGCTGACTCGCTGCGGGACGCAGGATTTAAGGTTGTCATGGGCGGACCTCACGTCACTGAATGTCCTGATGAAGCGCTTGGAAAAGATGGCGGAAAACGTCATGCCGATGCTGTCGCGCTCGGCGAAGCAGATGAATATTGGGCGGACATTGTAGAAGACGCTGCAAAAGGAGAACTGAAAAGTATCTACCAACCGCAGTATGACGACAAAGGAAACGACAAAAAACCAAATCTCCAACCATATCCGCACATCCCCTGGGAATCTCTGGACCTCGATCAATTCAGTCTTGTTCCAAAATTTATGCGCAACACGTTATCCAAAATGGGTGAAGGCTGGGGCAAATTTTTTGTAGTTCCGATCGAAACCGGACGTGGATGTCCTTACGGTTGTGAATTCTGTACCGTAACCGGCTTTTTTGGTGATTCGATCAGGTTTCGTTCAAACGAAAGTGTAATTGAAGAACTTCTCCGGCTGAAAAAACGAGCTAAAGATGAAAAGGGACAGATCGCCGTATTCTTTATCGATGATAATCTCGCGATTAACAAGAAGCGACTTAAATCGCTGCTAAAAGATATGATCTCAGCCGACGCCACTCTTCCGTGGGTTGCGCAGATCAGCGCAAATCTATTGGCGGATGAAGAACTTGTCGATCTGATCGCCGATGCCGGCGGTAAATGGATCTTTATCGGTATGGAATCGATCGATCCGGCAAATATGGCGGATGTAAACAAGACATTCTCAAAACCTGCAAACTATCAGGCGGTGCTTGACCGACTCGCCAAACGCAACATTTTTGCGATCACATCATTTATTTTTGGAATGGACAACGACACCGTCGGTGTTGCAAAACGAACGGTGGATGAGATCGAGAGCTGGGCCCCCGGACTTCCCGTTTTTGGTCAGCTTACGCCATTTCCTTCGACTCCGCTTTATGACAGATTGGCAAAGGATGGAAGACTGCATCGACCAAAACACTGGCTCGAGTTTGCGCCGTTTCTAATGGCGCACAATCCGCTGAAAATGACCGTTGAGGATGCAAAGGACGAAACGTTTGAAGCCTGGTCGAGGTCTTACAGCCCGGAACGAAATTGGGAAGCGATCAATTCAATAAAAGATTCTCCGATCGATGTCCGGATCAGCCATCTGGTTTCCAGACTATTCTTCCGCGGGATCTACTTTCCACAAATGCGGAAGCGTGAATGGATATCGCTTCTATTCCAAAACCGAAAACCAATTGTGAGCCTGACAAAAGAAGGCTTTAAGCTGTGGAGGAATTCCCGGCGGAAGGGGAATCCCCCTTTGGCTACCGAGCCGATACAGGAAAACTAGATAAGCACTATTGTTAATTAAAAAGCAGCAGATTCCGATTGGAATGTGCTGCTTTTTACTATATGTCCGTAGCCCGCCTGTTAAGAAGGGCTTCCGCAATCATGCCGCCGCCGCGGTGGACAATATTGAATTCGCTTTTGAAATCGGTCTCCCCCTATAGGAAGCCCTTCTTAACAGGCGGGCTACCGACATTAGTCTCTATCGCGGTCGGAGCATGTTAGATCTGATCTTTTGAAAAAGCTTGCACTTCCCGTAAATTTAGACTACCTTGATTAAACAAATCTCATATAAAAATTAAATGCCGTTTCACTTGTGAAACACTATTTCACATGGTACACTCATTCTCATATTAGAAATAGAGCAAAATTCTAAGAAAACCAAAGGAGTGTGGAGAATATGGCAACGGGGGCAAAAATGACATTAGACAAAGGAAAAGCTATAGATGAAGCTTTATCTCAAATTGAAAAGAAATTTGGAAAAGGGTCGATCATGCGTTTGGGTGAAAAACCCGTTGAAGACGTAGGCGCGATCTCTACACGCTGCTTAAGTCTTGATGCAGCGATCGGTGTCGGCGGATTCCCGCGCGGACGAATTATTGAAGTTTACGGACCGGAAAGCTCGGGTAAAACGACGCTGGCGCTGCAGGTTGTAGCTTCGGCACAGAGCACTGGCGGAATCGCAGCTTATATCGATGCCGAACACGCGCTCGACCCGGTTTACGCAGGAAATCTCGGCGTAAATGTTGACGAGATGCTTGTTTCACAACCCGATTCGGGCGAACAGGCACTCGAAATTGCAGAAACTCTCGCACGTTCAAATAGTGTCGATGTGATCGTCATCGATTCAGTTGCGGCGCTCGTTCCACGGGCAGAACTCGACGGAGAAATGGGCGATTCCCATATGGGTTTGCAGGCTCGTTTAATGTCGCAGGCACTTAGAAAACTGACGGCGATCGTGGCAAATTCGCGTACGACATTTATTTTTATCAATCAGCTTCGTCAAAAGATCGGCGTATTCTTTGGTTCACCTGAAACGACGACCGGCGGAAAGGCTCTAAAATTCTACGCCAGTGTTCGTTTAGACATACGCCGGATCGGAGCGATCAAAGAAGGCGATAAAATGGTCGGCAACCGGACACGCGTAAAGGTTAAAAAGAATAAGGTTGCGCCGCCATTTAGAGAATGCGAATTCGATATTATGTACGGCGAAGGAATTTCACAGGAAGGTGATCTGATCGATCTCGCAGTCGACAACAACGTCGTAGAAAAAAGCGGCGCGTGGTTCTCTTACGGCGAAGAAAGACTTGGACAGGGTCGCGAAAAAGTACGCACTCTTCTAAAAGAAGATCGCGAGATCTACGGCCGGATCGAACATGACGTTAAGGTTAAGCTCGGTTTGATCAAAGATGATTCCGTGGTTGAACCGAAAGCGGAAGAAATTGCGGAAAGCGCAGCGAGTTAAATTATTATTGTAAAAAGTTTATTGCCGCCTCGCTGCTTTAAAAAGGCTGTGCCGATTTGAAA
Organism: Pyrinomonadaceae bacterium; assembly: GCA_041747875.1. Classification (GTDB taxonomy): domain Bacteria; phylum Acidobacteriota; class Blastocatellia; order Pyrinomonadales; family Pyrinomonadaceae; genus Aridibacter. The sequence continues at coordinate 4,861 of JBGTEI010000318.1, forward strand.
ACAAGTCATCGGAAGATGGTGACCGTTTTCAAATCGGCACGGGCAGGTTTTGACCGGCTTCGGAAGGTTATAGCGGCTACCTTGGGCAGACAGCCACTGAAAACCGATTATAGACCTCTGACAGATCTTGTCAACAACTTTTTTCTCCCTGGGCT
>JBGTEI010000319.1:0-3013 GCA_041747875.1 Pyrinomonadaceae bacterium
TGAAGTGAAACCTGATCCCGGCAGTGACGGTGTGGCAGTGGTTGGTTATAAAGTGACGAATCCGTCACCGGGAGTTTGGCATTACGAATACGCTGTCTACAACCAGAACCTTGACCGTGCTATTCAGTCGTTTTCTGTACCTTTGGGAAATGGCGTCACACTTAGTAACATCGGATTCCACGCCCCGCCACAACATCCCGGATGGACAGCCGATGGAACGGTCGGCAATGCGGGTTTTAGCAGCTCGCCTTGGGCTCAGACACAAAATGGTAGCGCGATGACCTGGAATTCGGAAACTTTTCTCCAAAACCCGAATGCAAACGCAATTCGCTGGGGCACGATGTATAATTTCCGTTTTGATTCAAATCGTCCGCCGCAAACGACGAATGCGACGGTCGGTTTCTTTAAAACCGGCGAGCCGATAACCGTTGCTGTTCAGGGTCCGAGTGCCCTTGCAGTCGCTAAATCCAGAGCCGATTTTGACGGAGACGGAAGAACTGACATTTCGGTATTTCGACCTTCCGAAGGAAACTGGTATCTTTCGCGTTCGACTCTAGGATTCGGCGTCATCAATTTTGGGTTAGCCAACGATGTACCCGTTCCGGGTGATTACGATGGAGATGGGAAGGCTGATCCAGCTATCTTCCGTGCGTCGCCAAATTCGGGAACTCCTGACTTCTACGTTTTGAATAGCAACGGTTTTACGGTCTCGGTTGTGGAGTGGGGAACGACGAATGATATTCCGATCAGCGGAGATTACAACGGCGATGGCCGGACAGATATTGCGGTTTGGCGACCGTCGAGTGGTGTTTGGTACATTCTCAATAGTGTGTCAGGTTCAGTAACCGTAGAATCGTTTGGATTAAACGAAGATTCACCATTGGCGATTGACAATGACGGCGACGGGAAAACCAATCTTGCTGTCTTCCGTCCATCGAACAGTACCTGGTACGTCGCCCGATCGTCGGGCGTGCCATCCGCGAACTTCGACACCTTACCCTTCGGTTTGACCGGTGACATGCCTGTTCCGGCGGATTACGACAATGACAATAAAGACGATATCGCAATGTTTCGTCCATCTAACGGCACCTGGTATATTCTTCAAAGTACCAACGGCACTGTTCGATTCACGCATTTCGGCTCCAACGGCGACGTTCCTGTTCCAGGCGATTATGACGGTGATGGAGCGGATGACATTGCCGTTTACAGAAGCGGAACGTGGTTCGTGAACCGTTCGACTTCGGGCGTGTTGATTCAAGGCTTTGGGCTAGGTTCGGATGTTGCGATCCCGAAAAAGTATATTCCGTAAATCGTGGCTTTGCCTTTTCACGTACTGACATGGTCGAATGCGATCCGTTGCGGTACCTTGGGTAACGTCCCACTTAGTTGAGGTCGTCCGCTGCGAACCATAAATGCGACGGTCGACTTCTTTACTTTCGGTCTTCGATAACCGCTCCAATTCGGGATTCAAGCGGAATTACTACCGCGCCGGTTGCAGCTTCGGGTCGCGTAACCAATTGAAATTGCCGAGCTTGAAGCCTCCATTCGATTACAGCCCAAATGGGTGATTCGTGTATGGCGATAACAAACCTGTTCGGATATTCCCAATTCGATATGAAAAACTTAAACGATTGGAGTTTCGGAAAAGGCTTTACGTTCCGGTTTCAGACGGCGCAGGTAAATGACAACGTCTCGAGCGTGGACGTTTCCATTGGCCCACCACAAAAGGTGGGTCAAAAATTCCAGGCTCAATATTTAGCGGATTCTTCAAAACCCACTATTTTTTTGTGTTTTTTCACCGAATTCCCTGCTTGTCGCGATATATTTGTCCGCAATTCTTTCAATGGCGCAGTTCTAATCAATTTTTTTGGGCCGGATGCGATTTTGTTTGGAGGTTTAGCGAATAACCAATTCAACCGTTGCGTGACCTTCACAGAATTAACATTTAGAGAATTGAATTTTATTATTTTTGTACAACAATTCAGTTTTCGAGAATAAACCGTTTCCAACAAAAGCCTCGGATTTACAAAATCGGAGGCGGCAACTCTGTTTCCTTTCACTGAGATATGTAAAAGGTAATTTTCAACTGCGCGAGCCCCAAAACCGCCACGCGCTAAAAAACCCGATCGGTGCAGCGACAAAAAACGCGTTGGGCGATTTCAGTGTTTTGTAGTTTGAGAAGGATCGGAAAAAGCACATAAGCGAAATGTTCCGTCTATCTGCCGATTAAACTAGCGGGGTGCCTTTATCCTTTCCGGCCGGTTAATGAGTCCCGTCGTGTTAATTCGAATTGGCGTGGTGCTGATTTGCACACCGATGTTTGGGTTGGCATTTGGATAAAAATATCCGCCGCCGACCGTTGTACCGCTTGGCAGAAAGTAGCCGGGCGGATATTGCGCAAAATGATTCGGGTAACGCCGGTAATAGCTGGTGTAATAAAATGGTCGCGACGTTTCCCGATAAGAATTCTGCACGACGTAAATGTCCGGACCGCCGAGCGATTGCACGTATTGTCGATCAATCGCCAAGCGTTCGCGTTCGATTCGCTCGCGTTCAAACCTTTCCGAAAGCTCTTTGCTTTCAACTTCCGCCGCTTTCCGGCGGGCTTCAATTTGTTCTGGTGACGGAAAACCGAGCGCTTCGTAATTTTCCCGCAAGTCCTTTTCTGCGGCGAGCCGCTGCGTCTTAAACTTTTCCAGATCAAGATTTGTAATCGTCCGGCTCTGTGCCAAGGCAAAACCCGACAGGATAATAATTGAACAAACAATCAACAAAATTTTCATCACTTTTATTCCCTTCATTTTCTTAACGGTTGAATTATATCATCAAGTTGCCGAAGAGAAAACGAAATTTTGTACCGCCGCCATCCTGGCGGCTGTCTTGGTGGCATCCTGCCGCCATTTCTTCGCCTTCGAGGAACCGCTCGAAGGCAACGGTTGCTGAGCGCAAGATGCGCTCAGGACAGCCGGCAAGATGCCGGCGGTACCTCTCTCAGAAGCTAAATCCCAAACCT
>JBGTEI010000320.1:0-3369 GCA_041747875.1 Pyrinomonadaceae bacterium
AAATGATATCAATATCACCGCGTTCAACAGGTCGCTACTGCTCGCTGTACTGACAAAAGACTTCTCCCGCTGGCCAAGCTTCAGGAGTAAAGACCTTTTTTTGCATTCTTCCGGATCTCGCGAACTTCGCCAAACATTCTGAAGCTGTCCCGAAAAATGTGTACTTTTGTTCTTTCGTCGTTATTCCATCTTACCGGGATCTCTTTTAGACGAAGTCCGGCATGGTTGGCGGCGTATAGAAATTCGACATCGAAGCCAAATCGGTCGATCGTCATCTTATCGAGAAGCGGCCGAAACTTTTCCATGTTGAAAGCCTTAAAACCGCATTGCGTGTCCCAAAAGGGCATGCCTGTGAGAGTTCTGACAAACAAATTAAATATCTTTCCCCCCTGTTCACGACGCCACGGTTGATGTTCCCCGATAAGTGTCCGGTCGAGTGCCCGGGAGCCGAATGTCACGTCGAATTCTCCCCTCTCGATCGGGCCAACCAATTTTTCATACTCTTCGATCGGCGTTGAAAGATCGGCATCGCTAAAAAGTACGATCTTGCCTTGCGCGGAGATCATTCCGGTTTTTACGGCAAACCCTTTTCCGCGGTTTTCGTCATAGCGAATGACGCTCGTTTCAGATCCGGGAAATTCAGCACAAACTTTTTTCGCAACATCGCTTGTTGCGTCGCTGGAGCCGTCATCGATAATTATCAGTTCGGCATCCAGTTTGCGGTTTTTCACCAGCTCGAGGATCTTGCGGACGGTATTGCCAAGTCGCGCTTCTTCGTTATATGCCGGGACGATAATTGAGAGGGATTTGCTCATCGTAAAGTAATATATGTTAAATGTTTACGAAATTCTTGTAAATCAGGATCAGCTTGTTTTGCAAGCCGAAACAGGCGGACTGTGGGTCGAATATGTTATATTTTTAAGCGGAAAGTCCTTATATGAATAAAAGATTTGCAATCATAGCGACATTTTTAATAGTAGCAGGCGCCGCGGTTGGCGGACTATTTGGAAGACTCCCCGGAGTTTCCAGTCCAAAAGCTGCCTTAACGACCGATTCGATCTCGGGCGATTTTGGCGAAGCGCTTTCGGTGATCGATAAGAATTACCCTGTAAAAGTGGATCGGGAAGCTGTGCTCGACAGTTCAATTCAAAGAATGCTTTGGACGCTTGATCCGCATTCTTCGTTCTTTACTTCAGATGAGTTTAAGAAACTTTATGAAGAACAGCAGTCGCAGTTTTATGGAATTGGAGTTTCGATCTTTCAGCATCGCGATGGCGTTTACGTTCAATCGGTTATTCCAAATACTCCGGCTGACAAAGGAGGGCTTCGATACGGCGATAAATTTGTCGAGATCGATGGTAAGAGCGCCGAACGATGGTCAAGCAGTGAAGTTTCAAGCAATGTTCGTGGAGAGCGTGGAAAACCTGTAAAAGTTAAAGTCGAACGGGCGGGTGTCGAAAGACCGATAGAACTCGAGATCTTTCGCGACGGAGTTCCGCTGCCGTCGATTCGAAATTACTTTATGCTCCCGAATAAGGTTGGATATGTAGGGCTTTCGGGCGGATTTCAGGAAACGACTGCAAAGGAACTGGACATTGCGATCGAAAATCTTCAAAAGGACGGCATGAAGAGTCTTGTCCTTGATCTGAGGGGAAATCCGGGCGGATTACTTCCGCAAGCGATCGACGTCGTAAGCAGATTTGTTTCGCGCGGCCAGACGGTAGTTTCAGTAAAGGGACGATCCAAATTTACTTTTACAAGGGACCTTCGCGCGACGGGAGAAAACGAGCATGATTTTCCGCTGGTTGTGTTGATCAACGGCGGATCTGCATCTGCGTCTGAGATCGTTGCCGGCGCGATTCAGGATTACGGTCGCGGATTGGTTGTCGGAAGCGAAAGTTTCGGCAAAGGATTGGTCCAGAAAGTGTTTCCGCTTCCGCATGGAACCGGGTTGACTCTGACGACAGCAAGATATTACACCCCTTACGGCAGATCACTTCAGCGTGATTATTCAAGCGGTTCGATCTACGATTATTTTACGCACGCAAATGAAAATCAGGATGATTCGCAAGAAGACGGAAACGATACCGGCAAACCGGTCAAGAAACCAATCGGTGTGGCGGTAAAAACTGCTGGCGGGCGGACCTTTTACGGCGGTCGCGGTATCGAACCGGATCTAAAAGCGCCCGGACTTCTCTATAATGATCTTAGATACCGGATCTCTGAATCGGCATTTTTCTTTGTTCGCGAACTCGTAGCCGGAAAGATAAAAGGATTTGAGTCATACAAAACCGGGAAACAAAATTTTGAAACGACCATAAAGAACTCAGATGCTCAAATTGATGAAGCACTTTTTGCGGCGTTTGAAAACTTCACGGCAAAAGATAGTAGAAACGGATTGACGAAGGCAAATATCGACACCCAGGTAGCTTATGCAAAATCGAGGATCCGCGAACAGCTCGCGACTGCCCGGTATTCAGGTGAAGCCGGTTATCAGGTTTTGCTCGAAAATGATCCGCAGGTTCTAAAGGCGGTTGACGCAATACCTGAAGCCGGGAAGCTTGTTGAGACGATAATGGCCAAAAGGTGATAGTTGGCTTTACGCCGCAGTTGATAAACCAGCAGACACGCGATACGCTGGATATCGAATTTTTGATCAATTAAAAAACAAAAAAGGAGACGCAGATCTAATGGTAAATATTGGAGATATGGCTCCCGATTTCGAATTGGGTACACACCTTGATAGAGAAAAAAAGGTGAAGCTCTCGGAATTACGGGGGAACAACGTAGTTATTGCGTTCTATCCGCTCGACTGGACACCTGTTTGAACGATTCAAATGCCGTCCTACGAAGCAGATAAAGAACGCTTTGAAGGATATGATGCTCAAGTTTTGGGCATATCAGTCGATTCAATTCCAAGCCACATTGCTTGGGCAAAGTCTTTAGGTGGAATTACTTACGATCTTTTAGGTGATTTTCATCCAAAGGGAGAAGTTGCTAAGAGCTACGGAGCCTGGCGTGACGCTGACGGGATAAGCGAAAGAGCCTTATTTATCGTTGATAAAGAGGGAAATATCGCCTACAAAGACATTCACGATATTGGTGACCAACCTGATAACGAAGAACTTTTTGACGTTTTGAAAAATTTGTAATTAACTTAAACTGCCGTTCGCCTGAACGGCAGTTTTATTTGGAGGAAAATCATGGCTAACGAAAGACCACCTATTTCAATTTTGCAAGTTGTGTGTCTGGCAGTCGGGATCTGTCTCGGTATTATTCTGGTTAGAACCGTTTTAGGGTTAGGCGGAATAATCGGAGGTGCTCTCGGAGGCGGACTTGGCGCGGCGGTTGGACTGGGAATATTTGCTA
>JBGTEI010000321.1:0-2896 GCA_041747875.1 Pyrinomonadaceae bacterium
TAAGGTCGTGCGATAAGGTGATCGCCTGGGGAGAGATCGGACTTGATTATTATTATGAACACAGCCCGAAAGAAACACAGCGTACTGTATTTCGCAAGCAAATAATCGTCGCGAGGGAACTCGATCTACCAATAATCATTCATTCGCGGGATGCCGATGATGAAACAGTTGAGATACTAACCGAAGAATGTTCTCAGGCGAATTTTCGAGGCGGCATAATGCATTGTTTTGGCGGAACACCGAAGATGGCGCAGGATCTTATGGAAATCGGGTTCCTGATCTCTTTTGCTGGAAATGTAACATTTAAGAAGGCTGATAATTTGCGCGATTCTGCGAGAGTTGTTCCGCTTGAAAAACTGCTTGTCGAGACGGATTGCCCGTATTTAACGCCTGTTCCATTTCGCGGAAAGCGCAATGAGCCGGCACGCGTTGTTGAAACTGCAAAGTTCCTTGCGGAATTTTATGGAATAGAATACAAAGAATTAGCAAAGCAAACGACACAGAATTTTAATGAGTTTTTCCGTTTAAGTGTTTGAACCGGCGGATTTTAACCAAATAATTTACAAACAATCAATAAAGCTGCGCTTATAGTTTTTAGCCGAAAAGCTTATAATAAAAACCTATGGCAAAAGATAATTCATTCGATGTGGTTTCAAAGACCGACTACGCAGAGGTCGATAATGCGCTGAATCAAACCCGAAAGGAATTGAGTCAACGTTTTGATTTTAAGGGCAGCAAAGCGCTCGTAACCGTTCAGGATAAAAACATCGTGATCAGTGCTGAAGACGATACAAGGCTTAAGAATCTTGACGACATAATGCAGAGTAAACTTGTACGCCGAGGGATTTCACTCAAAGCTTTGAGTTATGAACCAAAAGAACCGGCTGCTGGCGGGACGATCCGCCAGATCGTTACGATCCAGCAGGGAATTCCGCAGGAGAAGGCAAAAGAGATCGTGAAATTTGTCAAGACTCTTAAAATGAAGGTTCAGGCCGCGGTACAGGGTGAAGTTGTCAGAATATCCGGCAGCAAGCGCGACGACCTTCAAACGGTGATGAGCGAACTTAAGAAGAAAGATTTTGGGATCGACATGCAGTTTGATAACTACCGGTAAAATTGATGCAGTCATTCAGGTCGGCCAAGCAAAATTCAGCAAATATCGCCAAAAGCGTCTTTAATCTGATAAAAGACGATATGAGTTCGGTTGAAGTTGAATTTGAGAATCAAACCAGATCCAATATTCAGGTTGTTAAATATTTAGGCGATTATTTGCGTGCGTCGGGCGGAAAGCGTTTGCGGCCGGCGCTTTTGATCCTAGCTTTTCGTGCGCTTTCGACGTCTGATGCAGGCGCAAATACGATTCGCCTTGCGACCGTCATGGAAATGCTCCACACGGCGACGCTTGTCCACGATGACATCATTGATAATGCGGTAACACGGCGCAATCAGACCTCGGTAAATGCGCGATTTGGAAATCAAACCGCGGTTTTGATGGGCGATTGGCTTTAGATGTCGGCATTTGAGACGAGCCTCAAAGAAAGAAGTCTCGAGATAGTAGATATCCTGACCGAGCTGACACGGAAAATGACCGAGGGGGAGCTGCTTCAGCTTACGATGCTTGGCAGAACTGATATTTCGGAGACGGAGTATTTTGACATTCTACAGAGGAAAACTGCGTATCTTTTTTCTGCCTGCTGCGAGATCGGCGCGATACTTGGAAATGGGACAGACGAACAAAAGAAAGCTCTGCGGGATTATGGTAAAAATCTTGGGATTGCCTTTCAGCTTGCCGATGATCTGCTTGATTTCACAGCGGATAAGAAAGTCATTGGAAAAGCTTCCGGAACAGATCTTCTTGAAGGAAAACTCACTTTGCCGCTGATAATGCTTACCGAAAAAGATCCGTCTCTTGGCAGCGAACTCCAATCGATCATGCGCGATGGTGTTTATGAAAATGATGTACGGGCGAAACTTTTAGATAAACTTGAACAGCACGGAATCCTCGAAGAAACACGTAAAGTTGCTTATGATTTTTGTGAAAGCGCAAAGAAAAATCTTGAAGTATTACCAAAAACCGAGTATCGTTTAGCCTTGGAAGATATTCCAACCTATATGATCGAACGAAACAAGTAATCGCCCTCACCCGCAACTTGAAAACGCTAAGAAATACCAGAGAAAATAAATGTCAGAATCAAAACTAGACGAAAATCTTATTGCGACCCTGGAACAAAGCTTACGTCAAACCCGCAATATGCAGAAGAAGCTTATGAAGAATCTGCGCGACCTTGAAAACGAGGCCGATACTCTCAGAAGAGAGATCGACGCGATGGACAAAGGTGCCGAGCAGACCGAAGCCGCAATTCATACGCTGTTAGCGGCCATCAATTCCGGGAGTCAATCCAGAAACTGGGTGAAAAATCTGCGAATCGAAGAAGATTATCAGCTTCCTGATGATCTGCGGGGGTTTTCATACAGAAATTCGCCGCCCCAACAGGATTTGCGTCAGCAACGGCCGATGGAACAGGATTATCGAAGAAACGATTATCGGGAAGAACCTGTTTCATATATGAACAATACTCGCGGCGTGCCTTCGATCAGCAGAAATATCGAGCCAAGCAGCAATAGATTTTCAGATCGAACAATTACCCAGGCGTGCACTCTTCTTTTGCGAGAATCGAGAAACGCACTTCATGTGAACGAACTTTATAACCTTCTCGTGAGCGGCGGATTTGAATTTAAGGGAAATAACCCGACGATCTCGATCGCGGTTTCTTTAAATAGAAACGGTCGTTTCCGAAAGGTCGCACCCGGAACATTTGATCTTGTGATGCGTGATGCATCTCAACAAGCGTCGTAGTTCAACTAAAGTTAATATTTATTAAGAGCCTCAAAGTTA
>JBGTEI010000322.1:0-2625 GCA_041747875.1 Pyrinomonadaceae bacterium
TTCTTCCTGTAATTGGTCTTTTTCCTTGCACTATTATACCACAAAACCCGCTTTACTCCTTATCTACCAATGAGTTATATTTTCTGAGGAGACCCTAATTATTAACTTCATATTTACCTCTAAATCATAAATGATATGGATGAAACCGCATTTGGAATGCTATTCTTGGGTCCCACAATGTTTTCTAAGTTCAGCACCCCAGTAAAGACTTGCCTCAAAGTACTGGGGCGCTACAAACCTTTGCTCATCTTTGTTTAATGCGGCAACACCGTTTGCCAAGGCAAGATCACCAAAACTAAAATGAAGAAGTTCATGAATTGCAGTTAATGCATGGCTATTTTCACTTTGCAATTTTTGAGATCCGCTCATTCGCAAATTAAATATACTACGTGCATCATTCAGAGTCATTCCCAACGATCTACTATAATTCAAGACGCCTCCCCAACCTATAAATTGAACTGGCCCAGTAAATCAGGACACCTCGAAAAGACTATAATAATAGTCGGGAGGAGAAATGAAAATGACGGGAAAGAAATCAGTATATACGGATGAGTTCAAGTTTGACGCGGTGAGGCTTGTTTTGGACGAGGGGTTGACGAAGGCTGAGGTGAGTCGGCGTTTGGGAATCAACCAGAATTCGTTGGGTAAATGGGTCAAAGCTTATAGGAAGCATGGCGAGAATGCGTTTCCGGGTAAGGGCCGGCAGACGCCGGAGCAGGAAGATCTGAGAAGGCTTCGGGAAGAGAACCGGCAGCTAAAGATGGAGCGCGAAATCCTAAAAAAAGCGCCGGCCTTCTTCGCCAGAGAAACGAACTAAAATATCGTTTTATCAAGAGGGAGAAGGCCAATTATCCCGTCGTTGTGCTGTGCCGGGTCTTAAAGGTTCAGAGAAGCGGATTCTACGAATGGCTGAAAAAGGTGCCGGATATTGAAGAGATTCTTCTGATCTGGCTGGTGCAAAGGATATTTGAAAAGAGCCGGAGAAGTTACGGCGCGAGGCCGATGTCGAAGTCGCTTCAGGCGATGGGAATCGCAATCGGGCGATTTGCCGCCGCAACGCTGATGAAAAAGGCCGAAATAGAAGCGCTTAAGAAAAAGAAGTTTCGGATAACGACGGACAGCAATCACAAACTTCCGGTTGCGCCGAACCTTTTGGACCGGAACTTCGATGTCGAAGAAACGAACACGGTATGGTGCGGAGACATGACGTATTTGCTGACCAAAGAAGGTTGGATGTATCTGGCGGTTGTGATCGATCTGGCATCACGAAAAGTCGTCGGCTGGGCCATTTCAAAACGGATGAAAAAGCAGCTCGTGATCGATGCGTTGCGCTCGGCTTTCATCACCAGACGACCGCCGCAAGGCCTGATGTTTCATTCGGATCGCGGAAGCCAGTATGCTGCGGGTGATTTCAGAAAACTTCTGACCAGATATGGCATGATTCAGTCGATGTCCCGCAAAGGAAACTGCTGGGACAATGCCGTGGCTGAAAGATTCTTTAGATCGCTGAAGTGCGAACAGACGAACGATCGGATCTACGAAACCAGGGACGATCTCAGAAAAGATGTGTTTGATTACATCGAAGTGTTTTACAATCGGGAACGCCTTCATTCAAAACTCGGGTATCTGAGCCCCGCAGCGTTCGAAAATCAGGCGTTTTGTGCTTAACTGAGTGTCCTGATTTATTGGGCCACTTCAGTCGAAGGAGACTTTACAGCCTGTATCAATCTCATTTCACTCAAGCGGTGTTCAGCAATAAGCGATTGCACTGCACTACCTCAATTAACCGGATCATCACAACAAAAGGTGCAAAAATTCATTTTAGAAAGTGTCCTCATATTTAGTGCGATCCGTCCATTTATGAGAATTTCAACATGGGCAAATTTATCTTCGGGTTTTGCAGCCGCATAAATAATTTTGTGTTCACCTAAGCCAAATCTCTTAAACGTCTTTACAATGTTTAATATACGCGCACTATTGTATTTTTCCTTTTCTTCTAGCGCACGCTTACCAATAATGATAAGAAAGCTGCCTTCCAATGATTTCTTTTCGAAGTTGGAGAATACTAAAGAAAGTTCGAGTTCAGTAATATCACAACTAGATTTTTCAGTTACAACTCTTGGTTGTTCTATTTCCTTGACTTGTCCAAAAATCAGCCCGTTTTGCATCAATACAAAAACAACTACAAATATTAATTTTGTCATAAAAAAACCCATCATGGTCTTACAGTATCACTTGAATATCCTGCACAATAAACTGATCTCGGATCGATATATTTACCATTCATTTTAAAATCAATATGGGTATGAATCCAACTTCCAGGCAAAACCACTCCGTCCTCAGTTCCACCACCATTTCCCCCGATATATCCTATCTGAACTGAGCCAAAATAGTTTGTACCGGAAAAGTTGCCCAAATTACTACCATTTTTTTCCCCGCCGTGTGTACCACCAACATGATAAAAGGTAATAACCAATCCGTTCGAATATTTCCATCTAAATTGATTTGTATAGGTGTTTTGATAGACTCGTTTTTTGGTTTCGCGATCGTAAAAACTTTCTTGGTAACCGCGACCGGATACAAAATTAGGAGGTTTTCCGTTCGAATTAAGAGGTAAATATAAGG
>JBGTEI010000323.1:0-4808 GCA_041747875.1 Pyrinomonadaceae bacterium
ACGTAGACGGATTATTAAAACCGGGACAGTTTGCAACGGTTCGGATCACGCAGTCAAAACCGGCATCGGCGGTAATGATCCCGGCCCGCGCCGTAAAAGCAAGCGGTGAACAGAATCTGGTTTACGTGATCAAAGACGGCGTTGCAAATGAGCGCCTGGTCCAGATAGGACTTCTGGAAGGCGACATGATCGAGATAAAACTTGGGGTAAAAGAAAACGAAGTCGTAGCTGTATCGAATGTCGATAAATTGGGGGACGGGGTAATTGTGGCGAGATGACGGAGTTCAGAGTTCAGGGTTCAGTGTTCAGTGTTGATTTGGATATGGCTAAGATCGAAAAATTTGAAGATATCAGATCGTGGCAGCTCGCGCGTGATGTTACTAGAAAGATCTATGAAGTGAGTAATGCCGGGGAATTCGCGCGGGATTTTGGTTTGCGCGATCAAATTCGTCGATCAGTTGTTTCAATCATGTCAAACATCGCAGAGGGTTTTGAACGAGAAGGAAATAAAGAGTTCGTTAATTTTTTGACAATCGCAAAGGCATCGTGTGCTGAGGCTCGATCACAACTTTTCGTTGTTCTGGACCAGAACTACATTAGTCGCGAGCAGTTTGAAGAAATTTCTAACGAATTAACCGAGATAGGAAGTCTGCTAGGCGGATTTATTAAGTATTTACGAAATTCAGATTTAAAGGGAAGTAAGTTCAAATAAAGAACTTTGAACTTCGAACTCTAAACTCTGAACTATCAGAAAATTATGCAGTGGTTAGCAGAAATATGTGTTAAGCGCCCGGTATTTGCAACGATGTTGATCTTTTCACTCGTTGTTGTTGGGGCATTTTCGTTTTTTTCCTTAGGTGTAGATCTTTTTCCAAAGGTTGATTTTCCAACCATTACGATCACTACAATAAATCCGGGTTCATCACCTGTTGAAGTTGAAACGGAGATAACGGAAAAGATCGAGGAAGTCGTAAATACTGTAAGCGGAATTGATGAATTGCGTTCAACCTCGCTCGAAGGGGTTAGTCAGGTTTTTGTCCAATTCGTGTTGGAAAAAGACGTAAATATCGCAGCGCAGGAAGTTGAGAACCGGGTTCAACAGGCGATCCCGAATTTGCCGGAAACAGCGGAGCAGCCGACAGTTCAAAAACTTGATTCAGACGCCGCACCGGTTTTGCGGCTTGTCGTTTCTGCTCCGGATTCACTTCGCGAAGTAACCGAGACCGCAAAAAAGAAAGTTAAGGAGAGAATCGAATCCATCAATGGAGTCGGGCAGGTAAGCATCGTCGGCGGGCGGGAACGGCAGATAGATGTCTGGGTTGATCCGGATAAAATGCGCGCATTTAACATCACGCCGGTTGAAGTTACTGCGGCACTTCGGATCCAGAACCTTGAATTTCCGGGCGGACGCGTGGATGAAGGTTCGCGGGAAGTAAACATCAGAACACTCGGAAAGGTCCGGAATGTTGAAGACTTTGAAAATGTCGTTGTCGCGACGCGGAATAATTACGAAGTCAGGATCAAAGATATCGGAACTGTTGAAGACGGTGCTGAAGAGCTTCGTTCACAGTCGTTCTTGAACGGCGCGCCGGCCGTGACCCTCATCGTTTCAAAACAATCTGGCGAAAATTCGGTTGCTGTCGCGCGGGAATTAAAAGAAGTATTAAAAGAGATCGAAACCACTTTGCCAAAAGGTTATCGGCTCCAGATCATCGGCGACAACTCTCTATTTATTGAAGCTTCGCTTGCCTCGATCGAGGAACATCTGATCGTCGGAAGTATATTAGCGACGCTCGTCATCTTCTTCTTTTTGTGGAATTTCCGTTCTACACTGATCGCCGCGATCGCGATCCCGACGTCGATTATTTCGACATTTGGCTTGATGTATGTGATGGGCTACACGCTCAATCAGATCACGATGCTGTCGCTGACATTAATGGTTGGGATCGTTGTCGATGATGCGATCGTTGTGCTCGAAAATATCTATCGTTTTGTTGAAGAAAAAGGAATGTCGCCGTATCGTGCGGCGATCGAAGGCACGAGAGAGATCGGTTTGGCAGTTCTTGCGACAACACTTTCCCTGATGGCGGTATTTATTCCGATCGGATTTATGGGCGGGATCGTCGGACGTTTTATGGCGTCATTCGGTTTAACTTCTGCTTTTGCGATCGGCATCTCGATGATCGTCTCATTTAGTCTGACCCCGATGCTTGCCGCGAGATTGATCAAATGGACACCTCCGGAAGAGGAAGAAGGTTCAGAGTTCAAAGTTCAAAGTTCAAAGTTGGAAGAAACTGAACCGCCGGGTGTTACAAGTGCAGTGAATAGCGAAGAAGTTCAGCAACAGATAAATATTGATGAACACCGATCAGAAGATGCAGTTATTGCGAATGAGGGATCTTGGAAAAATCAGGAAAATTTGATTTTCGATAAACCGGAAACACAAGATTCTCCGCAAATTGCCGAAGACCAAAAACCAAAGCCCAAAGCCCGAAAGGGTAGTAAGGATTCCTGGTTTTTCCGCCTCCTTGATACGAATTATACGAAGATGATCAGGTTTTCGCTTGCTCATCGGTGGGTTGTCGCCTTAGCGTGTTTGCTGGTTGTTTTAAGCATCGTTCCGCTGTTTATGGTGGTCGGCAAAAACTTTTTGCCGGTCGACGATCAATCACAGTTTGAAGTTACGGTTCGGACGGCGGAAGGAACTTCTTTGCAGGGAACGACCGTTTTGCTAGAGCGAATCGCAAATGATATACGCAAATTAGAAGGCGTGACCGACACTTTGATAACGGTTGGAGGCGGACAAGCCGGTGCTGTAAATGCCGGTTCGATCTATGTGAAGTTATCTGATCTGAGCAGCCGTTCAAAATCTCAGGAAGATCTGATGGCTGTTGCACGCCAGCTCCTAATCGACAAGTATCCAAAAGATCTGCGCACCGCAGTTTCAATAGTTCAGGCGTTTTCCGGCGGCGGATTTCGAAATGCGAATGTCCAGTTTGTCATTGGCGGACCGGATCTAAAGGTGCTTGAAGAATATTCGGCACAGCTCGTAGAAGTATTAAAGAAAAACCCCGATGCAGTGGACGTTGACACAACGTTGATCAGCGGAAAGCCCGAGCTGCAGTTCGAAATTGACCGTAAGAAGGCAGCTGATCTTGGTGTGCGGGTCGGCGATATTTCGCAGTCTTTGAACATTTTAGTTGCCGGGCAGCAGGCAACGACCTTTAATCAGGGAACCGATCAATACGAAGTAAGGGTTCGTGCAAAGAAAGATTTCAGAAATGACATTGATACCTTAAAGCGTCTTGTTGTGCCCTCATCGAAGCTTGGCGCGGTGTCGCTTGATGATGTGGTTATCCCAACAGAAGGAACCGGGCCGTCAGCGATCGACCGAATCAATCGACAGAGGCAGGTTACGATCCTCGCCAATACAAAATCGGGCGGTTCGGCGACGAACATCACGGCCGACCTCGATAATGCGGTTAAGCAAATGAACCTGCCAACCGGCTATTCGTCCGGGTATGTAGGGCAGTCAAAAGAACTGGGTAAAGCGATGTTCTATTTTCTGCTTGCGATCGCGCTGTCGTTCATTTTTATGTACATCGTTTTGGCCGCGCAGTTTGAGTCGTTTATCCATCCGATCACGATCTTGCTGACGCTGCCGATCGCGGTTCCTTTTGGAATTTTATCGGTTCTGATAGCCGGGCAAACGATCAACATTTTTTCGGGTTTGGGTTTCTTGCTGCTTTTTGGTGTCGTGAAGAAAAACGCGATCCTCGTGATCGATCACATTAGCGTGCTGCGCGAAAAGGGTCTCGAAAAAGACGAAGCGATCATTCAGGGAAACCGGGATCGTCTGCGGCCTATCCTGATGACAACGATCGCGCTTATTGCCGGGATGATCCCGCTTGTAATTTCGAGGGGCGCCGGTGCGGGAACGAACCGTTCGGTCGGCGTTTTGATCGTCGGGGGACAAACACTTTGTTTGCTCTTGACACTTTTGGCGGTTCCTGTTTTTTATTCATATTTTGACGACATCGGTAATTTGAGAATTTTCCAGGGGTTGTCAAAAGGAATGGAAGTGGTCAGGCGAAAAACAGTTGAAACGGCGAGTTTGATATTCGGGATGTTTAAGTAACCGGCGTGATGAAAAAAACAAAAGATACAGCGGGCGTAGTGGCACCGCCTCCATTGATCTTTCTTAGCGGACTGATGATCGGCGGGCTGATCGAGTGGTTTTGTCCTTTCGGCTTTATCCCAAAACCTGCCGGATATGTTATCGGCGGCATATTGATTCCGGCAGGGCTCGGTATTGTCCTTATTGCGAGATCAAAAATGGCCAGGGCTGAAACAAACATTGAGCCGTGGAAACCGACGACGGCAATTTTGAGTGACGGTATCTACGGATTAAGCCGAAATCCGATCTATGTTGCGATGGTTCTTGTATATATCGGCGGTGTGTTTTTGTTTGACATTGCCTGGAGTTTGCCGCTGCTTATCGTGGTTTTGCTCGTAATTCATTTCGGAGTGATCTTAAGAGAAGAAAAGTATCTTGAGAAAAAATTTGGTGCGGAATATCTCAATTATAAAAAAAGGGTTCGACGATGGATCTGAATTTAGCAGTAAAAATATCGCTTCTGGTATCCGGACTGTTTTTGTTAAACGGAATGGTCACGGGGGTTTGGAAGTACGGGAAAATAATGAGTTCGCCCGAACATGCAGCGCCTGTTTACGTCGATATTGCGCACCGCGCTTCTTTCTTTTATAGCTTTGCGAGTTTAGTGATCGCCGCTTTAGTGAATTTTTCG
>JBGTEI010000324.1:0-1887 GCA_041747875.1 Pyrinomonadaceae bacterium
TTGCACGATTTGTTGCTGAACACGAAATTCTTCACACATGGTTTCCGTTTTATATGGGGATCAATGAACGCAGATACGGTTTTATGGACGAAGGCTGGGCGACGGCGTTTGAAAATCTGATCGCGAGGAATGACATGGGAGAAGCGCAAGCCACAAAATTCTTCCAGCAGTTTCGCGTAAACGGCTGGGCGCTGAATCCTTCTGCATCATCCGATATTCCGATCATTATTGCCGGCGATTCGATCACCGGTGCAGCATCAGGGAGTAATCAGTACGGAAAAGCTGCAGCCGGATATCTTGCGCTAAAAGATCTGCTTGGCGATGCTGTATTTAAAAAGTCACTTCACGAATTTATGAACCGCTGGAACGGAAAACATCCGCTGCCGTGGGACATGTTTAATTCATTTAACGATGCTTCAGGCCAGGATTTGAATTGGTTTTTTAACGGCTGGTTTTTTAGTCACGGTTACATAGACCTTGCGGTAACAGGCGTTTCAAAAACCGGCAGCGGCTCGAGCGTTGCGCTTAAGAACATCGGCGGTTTTCCAGCTCCGGTCGATCTAAAAGTAACCTTCGAGGACGGCAGCAATGAAACATTTCATCAAACACCGGCGATCTGGGCGAAAAACTTAAAGGAAACGACGGTAAATATTCCAACAAAGAAAGCAGTCAAATCTGTTGTTTTGGATGGAGGGATCTTTGTCGATTTTGATAGTAAGAATAATAGCTGGGCGAAGTAATTAGGATTGTTGTGTGGTGTTGAATAGCGCGAAGCGGGACAGCGTATTGTTGTCCCGCTTTTTTCGATTAAGGATATTGCTTAAAGATTTTCAATTTATTCAAGTTCGCACGGATTTTGGCAGTGCCCAAAAGGCAATGCTTTGCTCTTATAACTTGCCACTAGCTTGAGCTAGTGGAACAGGATTGAAATTTCAAGAGGCTTTAGCCAAATAACTAATATATGCATATTCCAATCGGCTTTAGCCAAATCGAAAGGTTCGGCTAAAGCCAAGAATGTGAGAGAGAGGATCAAGCCCACTAGATAAATCTAGTGGCAAGTTATAAGAGAAAAGCATTACCTTCAGGACAGTTTCCGGATTTCCAATTTTATTCACAAATTATTTCGCATACAATGTCTGCAATATATTCGATCCGTCCGAGATCATATCTAATGAAAGTAAGAAAAACCGCATCGATCTATTTCGCTTTGCAGGGAATCGCCGTCATCGGCTGGTGGTGTCTGCTCGTTTTTGTCCCGGCGTCGCGTGTATATTTTCAGATGGGCTCAAATGAAAATATCTTGCTTGCCTTCTGGCTTCCCGATCTGTTTTTTCTTGGAATTGGTTCGTTATTCTCCGCATATTATTGCCGCGCGGATCACAAACTGATGAGCATCGCGGTTTGGTTTGTAGTCGGGACGATCAGCTACGCGGCGATATACTGTCTATCTTTTGCGCTTCTCACCGATTCCGGCTGGCTAGGGGTTGTTTTTATGCTCCCGGCGATGCTCTGGAGCGGCGTTTTCGCGATCGGTATTCCGCCGATCAGCGACTATATGTTTCGGCAAACGAAGCCTGCAAATACGAATTGGATCCTGACGAAAACCTTTTCACAGATCGCCATCGTTTGGAGTTTTATACTCGTCATCTTTCCATACATTATCACTGACATCGAAGCTAAGATCGGCATTCCGAATCTTGAATTTCCGTATCAAAAATTGATCGCCGTCGTGCTTTTTATCGCGATCAGCTCGATCGGGGTTTCGAGTGCATACACAATGTCTAAGACCGGAAAAGGTACGCCGCTTCCGCTTGATCACGCGCCAAATCTTGTTATCAAAGGCGTTTACGCATATATCCGGAATCCAATGGCACTTTCGGGGATCGG
>JBGTEI010000325.1:0-2364 GCA_041747875.1 Pyrinomonadaceae bacterium
ATCTGTAATAGACGTAACCTTCCATAAAATTAAAGTGCCCAAAGCGGTAAAATCGCCGCAAAATGGCATAATTGTAACGTAACCTCTTCAAAAATAATAAGTTATAATTAGTGTTAAACAAATAAAAAAAAGATAAAAAGTTGTTGCTCAATCCAAGAATAATTGTTAATATCTTAATTGTAGTTAGTTGAGCGACAAGTTCTTGGCTAACTAATTTTCGGAAATATTTCAAAGCTCGGTGTATTTTCGAAAACGAAATCTACCTGTCTTACAAATTGCGAATAATTTAGAAGATTAACTTTTAATGTACCTTCTGTGGATCAATTATCTCATTCGGGAAGAGATAACCACGGTATCGAAGCGACGCAGGCATATTTTCTTTCCAAAAAGACTCGCAAAATACTAAACCTGAAAGGTTTTACTTATGACTGTAATTAAGAAGAAGGCACGTCTGCCTAAATCGATCAGAAACCACCGCATAAATGTCGGAAAGTGGAACGAGATCTTGAAAAATTCTGACGTTAATCAGATTTGGACAGAACTTCACCGAATTGTTTGTTCACATCCGCTTGTGCGAGCTTCAAAAAGAGCGGGCTTTTTGGTTGAGGAAGGCAAATATAATGCATACGCGGATTTAACGCAAGAGCTTTTTGTGACGCTTTTGAGTAAGGAGCGGTTTCAGCATCACCTTGATTCCGAAATGTCAGATGCTGAGATCGAAGCCGAGATCAGCCAGATCGAACTGACGAATATGCTTACGGCCGAACTTCGCAAACGATATCCCGAATCGTATCGGCTGGCTAGACGCGTTTCGACGTTAATTCAAGGGAGCAAACGGTTTAGACGATTCGATAACACGGAAGTTCACATCCGGCTTGTAAACCGGCTTTACGGTTTATCCGAATGGAAAGAAGGAAAGCTGAGCCGAAGTTCGCAAGAAATGCTTGAACGGGTCAAGACAGTCGCATTTTATAACCGTGACACGAGAATGGTTGGTTGTACCGGTGATTCGCAAATCGTGATTAGCAATGTTGAACTTGAAAAGCTGATTGTAAAAGTTTTTAAGGCGATTGATTCACCGGTTGATGTCCGGTCCCTGCGTTCATATGTAATGTCCAGGCTTCCGATCATGGATATTTACCTCGTACCGGTCGGTGGTGTGAGAGATGACGACGATGATCGCCCGGCGTTTGAACTTTCTGATACGCGGGAAAATCCTGAAGAAAGCGTAATGCGGGTTGAAGGAGAAAAAGAAGCGGTTAGCTTTGTCGATGCCTTTCTCGGAAGTCTCCGGAAATCTGTGCGCGGAAAAGCCAAACAGTATAACCGTATGATCAACGTATTATGGATGTGTTATTTGGTTGCTGACGGCGGAACACAACTTGAAGTTGCGGATTCACTCGGAGTTTCGGATTCGTTGGTTTCCGATTACCGAAAACGAATTGAATCGAATTTACAGGATTTAACTTTCAACGGTGTGAACGAAGCGCGGCAATTCGAAAAAGCGTTGAAAACCAAAGTGAAGGTCTTAATTACGGTAGAAAAAGAAGAATTAACTGCATAGGTTGGAATACCAAAGACAAATACAAATTAATCAATCGAATAAAGCGGGGAATTACAGTTTTCCTCGCTTTACTTGATTGTAGGAACCCGATTAAATAGAAAATAAGCTTTGCGCTCTATTTTTATACTTTCAAAAGGTCAACCCCCAATTTGCTGCCAAATCAATTTTCCGAGTTCGATGATTCCCATGAAATTATTTCTTCGAAAACTTTATGAAATTTCAAAGAACGCCATTGTCCCTGAGCTAAAATATTCTCAACGTATATTTGAAGACGTTCTTGATGAGATAATCCCCGAGGGAACCGTTTGGTTAGATCTCGGATGCGGACATCACCTTTTACCGCCATGGCGTCAAAGCGAAGAGATCGAGTTAGTAAAACGCGCCAAAAAGATAGTGGGGATTGACTACGATATTCCCTCATTAATAAAACATCGAACGATCAAGAATGTCGTTCAGGGAACTTTAACCGATCTTCCGTTTCCGAACGAGTTTTTTGATTGTTCGACCTCAAATATGGTTGTTGAGCATTTGAGTGACCCTGAAGTTCAATTTAACGAAGTAAATCGCGTATTGTGTTCAGGGGGGCTTTTCATATTTCACACCGTAAATGAAAACAGTCATTTCGGATTGTTGAGAAAATTGATCAATGGAAAAATGGCAAAGCGCGCCGCCGCCGTGCTCGATGAGCGAGTTTCAGATGATGTTTTCGAAGTTCATTACAAAGCGAATACGCAACAGATCGTGCAGGATTTGGCGAGTAAGACGGGTTTTATCGTAGAAAAGATTAAGATGATAAGCTC
>JBGTEI010000326.1:0-1976 GCA_041747875.1 Pyrinomonadaceae bacterium
GCCGTCCAATTCTGAAATAGCATTTTGTGCTTCTTCAGCGGTCGACATTTCAACAAACGCAAAACCGCGTGAGCGGCCTGTGTCACGATCTGCAATGATATTGGTTGATTCTACTGTACCGATTTCTCCAAAAACTTCTTCAAGATCTTGATCAGTTGTGTTGAAGGAAAGATTTCCTACATAAAGTTTCGTTGACATAATAATATTTACCTAAATTTCCCCGCAGGGAAGATCAAAAGAAGTGTCGAATCGATTTGGCTTCGGAGATAAACGGTCTGCTGCGAAGAGTCGGGTTTCGGATGCTCAGAGTTCTAGGAGCTCTACTTCTGTATTTAAAAAACGAACCTGCTCTCAAACTCATCCAAATGAACCGTCTTTGACTAGCACATCACTATTGATGCAAGAGAAGGATTAACGTGTTGGATAATGCACTTTTTATCAAGTAAATGCAAGCGAAATCTGCATTTCTGAACTTTGAGAAAATAAGCAGACCGAAATATCCAAGCGTATTTTGAAATAAAACCAACAAAGCAGATCACAAAAATTGAGCATCATCGTGAAATGTTTTACGCAGAATTAACACTAGTGGCAGGTCAGCTAATTGAAAACGATCTACGAGACAATAATTTTTGACGATCACAATCGGCATTTTGTCGATGATCAGGAGGGAGAAATATCAAGATGAGATCAGCAATATTTTTACTGATGATGTTTACTGCACTTAGCGGAGCGGTATTGGCACAAGGCGGTTCTACGGAGGAAACTCCGAAAGTCACACCATTAACGCTTCCGGCGAATTCGACGGCCGGCGAAGTAACGGGCAATTTGAACATGGGAGAAAAACTTTCCTCGCTGCGTTGGGCAGAAAGCAGCTCCGTTGCATGTTTCCCGGGAACACGATTTGAAATGTTTGACGGAAGCCATGTTTTCTACCGGATCACATTGCCTGCAGCTTCGGCAATGAAGATCGTAGTAACACCTGCTGACGGAAAAGCAATAAACTTATATGCGCTGCGGCAGGGAATGAGAGATCAAACTGTTCCGCCAAAAGTAACTTCGGCGATCTCGTGCGAAGCGAGTTATCCGATCTACGCAAATCGTCCCGGCGGAGGAGTTGTGAGAAACAAAGACGACGGTACGCGAAAGGTTGAGTATATTTCAGTCAACAGCCCGTACAGTATTTTGATCGGCGTCGCCGGTGCGAAAGGATTGACCGAAGGGGATTTCAAAATGCATATTGAGATCAAGCCGAGATAAGAAAGTGAAAAAGTGAAAAGGGGTAAAGGTGAGAAAGTGATAAATGACAAGTAACAAGTAACAAGTAAAAAAGAAAAGGTGGATAGTGAGGTCTTTCAGATCAAACTATTCACCTTTTTCTGCGTCACCGAATATCAGAGCTTTTATTTCGTCGAGTTTTTCAAGTCCGGCTTTTTCGCCGAGGTCAACATATTCATTCATCTTGCCGATGTCGTCGGGACGAAGATGCGCAATTTCAGGAATGATCACGCAGTCTGCCTGATAGTGTTGATTGACCGACGCGGTGCGAAGCAGCATTAATGCCGATTGGAGAATAATACCGACCAATGTTGACGGCTTTCCCCAATACGTCGCACCGCATGAGATAACGTCGACAGCGATCACAATATCTGCTCCCATTTCTCTAACGGCATTTGTCGGAACCGGCGCGACAACTCCGCCGTCGACATATAATTTACCTTCTTTATCCTGGAGAGGCGCAAAAATTCCCGGGATCGCGCAGCTCGCGCAGATCGCAAAGCCGATATCCCCTTTATCCTTAAAAACCACTTCTGTACCCGTTTCAAGATCGGTCGCAACAGCGCCAAACGGGATCATCAGATCTTCGAATTTGTTAAATGGGAATTTATCTTTGATCAGTTTGGCGATCGGAGCATTTGAGATGAGTCCTCTGGCGGAAAAAGAAAGTCCGCTGACCTTATACCAGCTGATATTCTTGC
>JBGTEI010000327.1:0-3912 GCA_041747875.1 Pyrinomonadaceae bacterium
GAGTTCTACGAAAAAGTTAGACCGATAATATTTATTGAAGCCGGCGGGCACGGCGTTTTTTCAGGTGATTCGAAGGCGTCTTTGTTTTCGGAGGACAAAATGGATTTTAAGCAAAATACGGGTATCACGTACGTTTACAAAAACAAGGCCGGGATACCAAACGGCGGAAATGACAGAAATGTTGGTTATGCGCTCTTGCCGATCTATGACCAATGGTGGACAAAAGGAAATCAGGAAACCACCGGTTCAAATGATACTTTTGATGATTTTTATTCGTATCAGCCTTTTGGCAACCGTCCGAACGCGAAGGCACAATTTATTTCCGGAGCTTTCAAAGGACGAACAGCGAGCGATAATATGGCAAAGCCATTTTGGGCGTGGCATGACAAAAAGACAAAGGACAAGAAAGTCTTAAATACCGGGCAATGGGCGCTCGATCCGGCATATTCGGTTTCACAAAATCTATCTTTCCCTTCGGATCAGCCTTTCTCGACTTACTATATTTTTAATCCCTATTTAGAGATCCAAACCGCTCCAATTCCCTGACAATGACGATTATTCGAGAGGAATATTTTGAAGCTGAATTATGCTATTTGCTTCGTCACCCTTTTCGTAAAAAAGCCTCTTGCCGTCTTTTGAAAGTGCAAACTGGTAGATCTTTCCGCCTTTCCATTCCTTTAACATCGTAGGCGGAAGATCGTCGATCGTCTGACGCAAAAGCTTTGGACTTTCACTTGTATCCAGATACAGGAATGATTCACCATCATGCGACCATTCAACGATCGGAAGATTTCTATTTGTTAATGGTGCAAATTGCTTAACGACCTTTCCGGTATCTGCGGCAAGAATAGTAAATTTCAGCGCGTTGTTAAAATCCTCACTGTCTTTTGTCTCGTCAGGATAATAGCAAAAGATGTATTTCCCGTTTGGTGAGACTTTTGCGCCGAAAGTTCTCTTTGAAGTGATCTGCTTTGCGTCGGTCCCGTCGGAATTCACTCCCCATAAAACGGGATACGCCTTATCCTTTGACTTGGCTACGTAATACACATAATCATTGTTCGGCGAAACTGTCGGATAATCGACATTTCCGTTTTTTGTGATCTGCGTTGGGTTTTCGCCGTTTGAATCAACACGCCAAACGTTCATATTCCCGTTTCTATTCGATAAGAAGAAAATATATTTTCCGCCGTTTGAAATAGTTGGACCAAAATCTGCACTTTTGTCTGACGTGATCTGCTTCTCGTTTAACCCGCTTGCATCCATTATCCAAAGATCGGAATTCCCATTCTGAATCTTTCCGAAAACGATCTTTTCGTTTCCGCTCCATTCAGAACCGAGTGAAAGCAGCGCTTCCCCATCGACATTCTTTCCGATCTGGGTCTCCGAATCCAGATCGTCAATCGTTGAAACAAAAAAGGAGGTGATTTTACTTACCCTTGTGGCGATAATAGATTCAAGGTCATCCGTCAGGCTGATCCCGTTTATTCCTTTTAGCCCGTTTGTAACGATCCGCGCTTTTCCTTCAGGATACGAAACAAACCACACTTCATCGGTCAGGTTCGGCGATGCCGCGCCATATGCGATTGCGGCGATTCCGCTTCCGTCTTTTAACCAGATCGTTCGACCTACCCAGATCCAGCTTTCGTCCGAAAGCGTTTTTGTTTCACCCGTTTCAGCATTTACAATTCCGACCTTTGCCGGAGGTCCTTCACTTTCGTTATCGATGACAACGGTTGAAAGCAATTTCCCGTCCGGCGACCAGGATAAACCATAGTTTGAAAATCCGGCCAAAAGTTCGCGAACGGCAATTACCTTCTCGTTTTTTCCATCGATATCTGCGGCAACAAGAACGGATTTCTTGTCCGTCAGCTGATTTCTGACAAAAGCGAGCTTTTTATTATCCTGAGATATTGCGACGGGACTATCTATATCGTTTAAGATCTCACGCGGCGCACCGCCTAATATTGGGATCCGATACAGCTTTGCGACCTTTGCAGTTGGAGAAGGTCCTTTCGGATATGCGGAATAATAGATCCCGCTGTTATCCGGTGAAAATGAAATTCCTGAAATTAGTAAGTTTGATTTCGGCAGCACTTCGAGCATATTTCCGTCTTCGATCTGCCTGAGAAGAATTGCATCGCCGTCGGTTTTTCGATCGATTACAGCGAGATATTTTCCGTCGCCTGAGACCAATCCGCCCTGAAAATTTGCGCCGGACATAAGAGTTCCGATCCGAAATTTGTGAAACTTTGTATTGTAAAAATTGTTTGAGTTTGAAATATAAGAATACGCCGCATACGAGAGTGCAGCAGCGCAAATTCCGACAAGTGAAAACACTACAAGCAGACGCCCGCTAAAGAAATTTCCTTTCGAAACGGCATCACGCGAACGTGTCTTTTTCAGATTCTCTACGTCATCCTGTGAATCGTGAATTTGACGCTGCTCGGCAATGATGTGCGTGACCGAGTGCTTTTCGAGGATCACTTCTTCTTCTTCGGCGGTGATCTCCGTTACATCTTCTACAAATCTATAACCGCGACGCGGGATCGTCGTAATAAATTCGATCTTTTCGTCGTATTTTGCGAGGGTTTTTCGAAGCGTACTGATATTTTGGGCAAGGGTCGCTTCTTCGACAAAGGTGTTCGCCCAAACTTCATCAAGCAGCGCATCTTTCGTGATCACCTTGCCATTGTTTCTGACCAAAACAAGCAAAGTTTCGATGGCTTTCGGTGTAAGCGAAACCAATTCTTCATCGCGCCACAGGCATTTCTGGTCCTCATCGAGCCTGAAACCGCCAAAATCGTACATTTTATTGTTCATATCCGTTATTTCGGAATCTTTGATATAAATTTTAGTTCTCTTTCAAGACTAAATTATCGATCCCGTTATAAATTAGCTCCTAGATGAGGGAAGCTAATTCAAAGGTGCGGATGTTTTGTGGTCAGCAGCAACTGCAGTTTTGAACTTCCCTCATTCTAAAACAATTTTTGTTTTATACAAGTTTTACGCAAGTATCATTCCAAAAACCGAAAAAAACATAAGGAACAGAAGATTGCCGAAGATACAGACAAAGATCTCGATAGAATCGAGCGAGCGTTTAACGATAAAGCGAAAACGCTATTCGATAAGGGCCTGGTGTGACGCGTGCGAAAGACAATCGATCATGATCGCACCCTCGGAAGCCGCTTTTCTCGCTTCGCAGGATATCGATTCGATCATCTACCTGATGTATTCAAACAGGCTTCATGTAAGACAGGTTGATAAAAAAGGACTTTTTGTTTGTCTCATTTCGCTTTGTATGCAGACTTTTGAGGTCGAACTCGAGGATAACGGAACTGAAAGCGAGGTCGCATTGATCGAACTCGAATCAGGCGACACCTCTTATGATTTTCTATTTAAGGACTAAAAAAATGAAGCTAAGATCTCTTCTTTCGAACGTAATAATTTTAACCGTCATGTTGAGTATAGATCTCTCCGCACAGAATAATCCTTCACCGCAAATGACTGCGGCAAATGAATTGGTCAAGCAAAAAAAGTGGGCTGAAGCGGAGAGCGCGTACGCAAATATCGTAAAAACCGAACCAAACAATGCGAGCGCGTGGTTTTACTTAGGCTTTGCGCGCCACTCGCAGGAAAAATGGCAAACGGCGATCGAAGCGTTTAAGAAAAACGTCGAGATCGCAAATGTTGCCTCCGGGATGTACAACGTCGCCGCCGGATATTCGCGTTTGGATCAGAAAGACCTGGCGTTTGAATGGCTTGAAAAAGCCTTAAACAACGGCGCGGCTTTTGGAACAAATATCAGCGCGGATGAGGATTTTGAGAACATTAAGGCCGACGCGCGTTTTGAAAAAATGCTCGATATCGTCAAGCGAACATTAAATCCCTGTATGTACTCGGATGAAGCGAGGC
>JBGTEI010000328.1:0-6560 GCA_041747875.1 Pyrinomonadaceae bacterium
CGCGTCCGCCCATAAGGCTTGTTCCGCCGATCACACAAGCGGCGATCGCATCGAGTTCCAAAAGCGTTCCGGCATCGGGTGTTGCACTTCCTACCCTGGCGGTATAAATAATTGCCGCGATCCCTGTCAGCGCACCGAGGAATGCAAATACCTTTACAATGATGAGTTTGTTGTTTATCCCGGAAAGCCGCGCAGCATCTGCGTTTCCGCCAATTGCATAAAGATAGCGCCCGAATGTCGTATTGTTGGTAATAAAATAACCCGTCAAAGCGACCGCAAGAAAGATCAGTACCGGGATCGGAATTCCCTCATAGGAATTCATCACAAAAACAAATCCGATAATGACGGCGATCGGGATAATCGTCTTGAGCATTTCTTTGCCAAGATTTCCCTCACCTAATCCGTATTCGGCCTGCGACTTGACGCGCCGATATGTAAATACCAGAAGCAGAACAATCGCGATAAACGTAATCACCCAGCCAAAATTAAATGCTAATTCATAATCCGCATTTAATATAAGCGCAGCATCTCCGGCGTATCCCTGCCCGATAAATTTAAACCATTCATCGGCGATCGGCACGGTTTCGCTATTTGAAATTCCTTTTATCGCGCCGCGCCAGGCCAGCAATCCGCCAAGCGTTACAATAAATGCCGGAATACTAAAATACGCTGTTAGGGCTCCCTGAAGTAAACCGATCAAAATACTTACGGCAATTGCCCCAAGGATCGCAGGGACGATACCGTATCCCATGTTCGTAAGCAAGATCGCGGAAACGCCGCCCGCCAATGCTAGGATCGAACCAACAGACAGATCAATATTTCCAGAAATTATGACCATCAGCATCCCGACCGCGATGATTCCGGTAACCGATGTCTGAAGCATCAAATTGGAGAGATTTCTCGGAGTCAGAAAAATGCCTTCTGTCCACCAGTAAAAGAAAAACCATATCAGGATCATCGCTCCGAGCATCGTGTAGGCCCGCAGCTGTGAAGTTTCGATCTTGAATCCTTTCGTAACTGTTACTGTCTCGCTCATATTTTTATATCCAACAGGATGCCGGGTTTTCGTTTTGTTTCTAGACCATTACCTTTGATTCGCCGGTCGCCGCCATCATCACTTTTTCCGGTGTAGCGTCAATTTTTGAAAACTCGCCGGCGACTTTTCCCTCATGGAGAACCAGCACGCGATCAGACAGCCCCAAAACTTCTGGAAGTTCCGATGAAACCATTACGATCGCCAAACCCTTTTTCGCCAATTCATTTATCTCTGCGTAAATTTCCTGTTTCGCTCCAACGTCAATTCCCCGCGTCGGTTCGTCCAGAAACAACACTTTCGGATCCGTCAAAAGCCACTTTCCGAGCACGACCTTTTGTTGATTTCCGCCGGAAAGCGTTCCGGTAATGGTCAGCGGCGAATTTGCCTTTATGCTGAGAGATTTCATTATCTTTCTCGTCGCAACCCTTTCCCGAGAGCGATGGGTAATAAATTTACCCGAAATCTTTTCGAGCCCGGCAAGTGTCGAATTATCGAGGATCGTTTGATCCAGGATCAGTCCAAATCGCTTTCGATCCTCGGTAACAAAACCTATCCCGCAGGCTATCGCATGGGCCGGAGAATCAAATTCTGCCTTTTTACCTTCGACGAAAATATCTCCGGCATTTTTTCCGCGCCAGGCTCCAAAGATCGCCATCAGAAGCTCACTTCTTCCGGCACCCATTAGCCCCGCAATTCCCAAAACCTCACCTCTTGAAACGGAAAAAGAAACATTGTCGACAAGTTTTTTATCCGGAATATCGGGGTCATAGGCCGTTAAATTTTTTACCTCAAGCGCCGTCTTGCCAAAATCGTGAGTCGCCTTGGGAAAAATATCTCCAACATCGCGGCCAACCATAAGTGAAATTACCTTATTCTTGTCGAGTTCTGACGTGCGTTCGGTTCCAACCGTCTGTCCGTCACGCAAAACGGTGATTCGATCGGACATCGTGAAAACTTCATCGAGTTTGTGCGAAATGTAGATCATCCCAACGCCGCGCGACTTAAGATCTTTGAGTATCGAAAAGAGCGTTTCGACCTCGGATTCGGTAAGCGCCGCTGTAGGTTCATCGAGAACAAGGATCTTTGCATTGTGGGAAAGGGCTTTTGCGATCTCGACCAGCTGCTGCTGACCGATACCAAGATTTCCGACCAGCGTGCGTGGATTGAGCGGAAGATTGAGATCTTTTAAAAGCTGAGAGGATCTTTGATAAACTTCGCTCCAGTTTATGATCCCGAATTTTGACGGCTCTCTTCCGAGGAAAATATTTTCCGCGACCGTCAGTTCTTTTACGAGCGAAAGCTCCTGAAAAATTATCGCGATTCCCGCTTCTTCAGCTTGCCTGATCGTTTGAAAATTCTTTACTTTGTCTTCTACGACAATATCTCCCGTATAAGTTCCGTAAGGGTATACTCCGGACAAGACTTTCATCAGCGTAGATTTTCCGGCACCGTTTTCACCGACAAGCGAGTGAAATTCGCCCTCGTGCAGATCAAGCGTAACGCTGTCCAAAGCCTTTACGCCGGGAAATTCCTTCGTGATCTGCCTCATTTCAAGAAGTGCCATAAGTTATCTTCTTTCGTCCAAATCTTAAACTGGTGTAATTGCCGTAAATTATAGCAAATTCTCAGCGATTCTATTTCAAACCGATCCGCTTAAACGCCCTTCGCGCATCTTCATTTTGCATGAACCAATACCAAACTTTCCCGCTTCGCAAATTCTCCGCCCCAAGTATTGTCATTCCCTGATCGATGCCGAGAATATCGTCGTCTACCCAGCCATTGTGCGGATTAAATGCGTCCGCAAAACCATATTTTCCGTAAACCCTATCGCCGTATTTTGCCTTCATTTCCTTTAGGGCCGGCAAGGCGATAT
Source organism: Pyrinomonadaceae bacterium (assembly GCA_041747875.1). Taxonomy (GTDB): domain Bacteria; phylum Acidobacteriota; class Blastocatellia; order Pyrinomonadales; family Pyrinomonadaceae; genus Aridibacter. The sequence continues at coordinate 2,910 of JBGTEI010000328.1, forward strand.
CCGGAGTGAACATCAGCGAACCCGCAACAGCATATGGAACGACCGATCCATCAGTGCGATCATCCCGCGGCGGTGCGCCCCACGCAACATAGCCTTTCTCCGAATCAGAAGCCGACATTCCCCACATCGTTTCGGAGTATTTTGGAAAGTCTTTACTCAATTCTTCGGCAAAAAATTTCTGATGTGCGCGTGTCGCTTTTACAGAATTTTCGTAGTAGTCGACAAACGGCGGTCTGTGTTCGCGGCGATTCCGGAAATCTATCCAGGCGTGCGAATACTGATGTAAGAACAGCGGCGAATCCGACGCAAGATAACGATATCCTCCGTATTCATTCCAATCACGCTCCCACGCATACCACGAATTGGGCGACATCGGATGAGTTTTTGAACCGATACCAAGAATATAGATGATCATCTGCTCGCTGTACTTTCCCCAGAAGGGTTTCAGAAATCCGGTCTCCGGTTTCCAGCCGTGGCTAAGAAGATATTGATCACCGGCCTGCATCCATTTATAATCCACTCGTTCTGAAATTTTATCGGCGAGCGCGACGATCTCTTTGTCCTCTGAAAAGCATTGCTTGACGGTTAAAACGCCGCCAATTAAAAGTGCGGTGTCGATCGACGATATCTCGCTATTCCAACGCCGCTCGCCGGTTTCAAAATCCATCCAGTGATAAAACCAGCCGTTTTTGTTAAACGCCTTATTCGCAAAAAAACCAAGTGCATTTCTTGTCCTCGCCTTTATCTCTTCCCTCGGCATCCAGCCGCGCTCTGCCGCGATACAATTACCCGTCAGCGCAAAGCCCGAGGCGGCCAGGCTTGCAATGTTATAGGCGCGATCATCTTTTGGTTTCCTTGTACCGTCTTTCCCAACCCTATCCAGCGTCAATCCGTTTTTTGGATTCGTGTGTTCCCACAAAAACATAAAACTTCTCTTAGACATATCCTCAAGAAAAGTATCATCTTCCGCTGAAACATTCGCGGTCGGCACGGCAACTTTCGGGGCCGGAACGATCGGACCAAAATCCTGCTCATAGGTCGCGTTCGGATTCACCGGATCGACAACTTCAAAAACGCTCTGCATCCCGTTATCACTGCTCGTGCCGACTATCACTTGAAATTCTCCGGGCTCCAAAACGCGGTTCATATCTCGATCGTAAAATTTAAGATCTCCGGGTGTGAGCGTAAATTCGATCGTCTGTTGTTCTTCCCGCTTTAGTGTAATTCTTTTGAAGCCGCGGAGTTCTCTGACCGGTCTCGTAACTGTCGCGGCAATATCATGAATGTAGAGCTGAACGACTTCATCTCCCGTCATTTTTCCGCGATTCGTAATATCGACCGAAACCTTTACGTTATCCGTCGGCATGATCTTTAATTTGTCGAGACGAAGATTGCTGAGTTCGAAGTTTGTGTAGCTCAATCCAAATCCAAACGGAAAACGAGGTTCGTTAGAAACATCCAAATACTTGGAAGTGTATTTGTTCGCATCTAGAAACGGACGTCCCGTCGTTTTGTGATTGTAATAGATCGGAATTTGTCCGACCGATCTCGGAAACGTGACCGGTAATTTGCCGCCCGGATTCGAATCGCCGAAAAGTGTATCAACGATCGCAGGACCCGCCATTGTTCCGGCAACCCATGTTTCCAGAATTGCGGGTGAATTTTCTGCTACCCAATTAAGAACAAGAGGCCTGCCGTTGATCAAAACGACGGCATATGGTTTTCCCGTCGCGTGAATTTGTTTGATGAGTTCGAGCTGTTTTCCCGGAAGATTTATCTCCGAACGCGATGAGGCTTCTGCTGACATCGCTGCCGATTCACCGACGACCAATATCGTGAATTCTGATTCTTTCGCTGCCTTTACGGCCGCATTAAATCCTTCATCCGTCGTGCAATAAGCGTCGCATCCTTTTTCATACCGAACATTTATCGCCGGATATTTTTCCTTAAGTGCTTCCAATATGTTGATCGGATCGTTTGGCTGACCATCGCCGGTCCAGTTGCCGTTCATTTCGGCTTTATTGTTTGCCAGTTCTCCGATTACGGCAATTGATTTTGTTTCCTTATTTATTGGGAGCGTTTTATTCTCGTTACGCAAAAGCACGAAAGATCTTTCTGCCGATATTTTTGCGTAATCACGATACTCCCTTTTGAAAACTTCAGCCCTTTCGAGCGATTCATCCGCAAACGGTTTTTCAAACAATCCGAGCCGGTATTTTACGCGAAGAACATTTCTTACCGCATCATCAATCATCGCCATCGAAACTTTCTTCTCGTTTACAAGTTTCGCGCCATATTGATTGTAGAGACGGGAAACCATTTCCATATCCGTTCCCGCATTTAGCGAATACATCGCCGCACTTGGTTCGTCTTTTGCTAACCCGTGGAAGATCAACTCCATGACCGCCGTGTAATCGCTTACAACGAGGCCGTCAAATTTCCATTCCTTTCTTAAGACATCTTTCAGGATGAAGGGATTTCCTGTTGCCGGAACACCGTCAAGATCATTGAATGCCGTCATAAAAGAGCCGACTCCGGCATCTATCGCAGCTTTGAACGGAGGAAAATAGATCTCCCGAAGATCTCTGCGTGAAATATTCGTCGTATTGTAATCACGTCCGCCTTCGGCTGCGCCGTATCCGACCCAGTGTTTTGCCGTCGCCATCACGCGATTGTTTGCGCTGTAATCATCTCCTTGAAAACCGCGAACCCGCGCAAATGCGATCTTCGAACCCAAAAATGTATCTTCCCCTGCGCCTTCAATTATTCTTCCCCAACGCGGATCACGCGCAATATCGACCATCGGCGCAAATGTCCAATGAACTCCCGCCGCACGTGATTCGGCCGCTGCGATCGCTGCAGTCCGCTCGATCGATGCAAGGTCCCAGCTCGCTGATTCTCCCAAGGGAACCGGAAAGATCGTTCGATACCCGTGAATAACGTCGAATCCTAGTAAGATCGGAATTTTCAAACGCGATTCGAGCGCAGCGCGCTGAAGTTCATTCGTCATCGCCGCGCCGCGTACATTTAGAGTCGAACCAAGCAAACCCTTTCGGGCGAGTTCGAGATGCTCGGGGCGGAATTTTCCGTTTGCTTCACCGTCGAGCTGCTGAAGCTGTCCGAGCTTTTCCGCCAAAGTCATTTTTGAGATCAAAGAATTGATCTCACGTTCGTAATTTTTTGTGTTTTTTTGGGCCGAAGTGAATGACGTGAAGAGTAGAAAAAAAAGCGGAAAAATTAAAAGTTTTTCTTTATAGAATTGCATTTCAAATAATGGCATTTGGAAATAACCTAAAATTTAGTATGGATGTTCCGATAAACAAGAAGCGGAGATTTAGTATCTTCCCCGCTTCATGTTTATCTATGCGAGAGCGTAAAGCTTAGAAATTAAATCTTGCTTGAAACTCAACGACACGACCCGCAAGACCACTTGTAGCTTTGCCAAACCGTGCGTTTGGCTGGTCACCATTATTAATTCGTGTGCTGTCGGAAGCAAATCCGAAAGGCGTCAAATTTAAAACATTAAAGACGTTAAATAAATTTGCCCGAACGTCTATATTTGATCTTTCGCCCAAAAAAGGAAGCGCGAATTTTTTTGCAATGGTTAGATCAACATTGAAATACTGCGGACCACGGAAGCTGTTACGTCCG
>JBGTEI010000329.1:0-4390 GCA_041747875.1 Pyrinomonadaceae bacterium
CGAACATATTATCAGCATTATTCCAGCTGATTTTTCGTTCTTAAAAAACTCGTTGAACGTATCGGTTAGTTTTACTTTGTGTATCATTCTTCTCCCGACTAATTTTCTGAAACAACAGTTTTAGCTGCCCGTGGAAATAACAGCGATGCAATAATTGATAATGCAATGACTGAAATGATGAATCCGAGTGAATAACTGATCGGGAATTTTCCGCCGAAAGCCTCATTTAAATAGACCATTTTTAAGCCGACAAACACTAATACGGTCGCCAAACCAAATTTCAAAAGATGAAACTTATCTATAACTCCCGCTAACATGAAATACATCGAGCGTAATCCAAGTATCGCGAAGATATTAGAAGTGAAAACGATCAATGGTTCCTTCGTAACGGCAAAGATCGCCGGTACGCTATCGATCGCAAATATAATGTCGGTTGCCTCAAGAAAAATCAGTGCAATAAAAAGAGGAGTTGCGTAAAGGGTCTTGCCCTTTCTAACGAAAAAGCTCTTTCCATCGATTTCATGGGTCACAGGAATAAATCTCTTTACGATCCTTATCAGAAAATTCTTTTCGGGTTCGATCTCTTCATGATTTGTAAAAAACATTTTGATTCCGGTAATAATCAGAAAACCGCCGAAAAGATATATAACCCAATGAAACTGCATCAATGCGGAGCCGAGTCCAATAAATAATGCCCTGAAAAATAAAGCCCCCAGGATCCCATAAAAGAGGACACGATGTTTATATTTAGGAGGAATTCCGAAGTAGCTGAAGACCAATACAAAAATGAAGATATTGTCGATCGAAAGAGAATACTCCAGAATATAGCCTGTCAGAAATTCCAAGCCAAGTCGTAGAGCTGTTTCCGAGCCGAATTGTGAGGCAGCGTAATTATAAAAAACTACGTTAAAAGTTAATGCGAGCGAAACCCAGACGAGGCTCCAAATCGACGCTTCTTTAAATGAAACGACATGAGCCTTTCGGTTGAAAACGCCAAGATCTATTGCAAGCATTAAAAATACGAAAAGCGTGAATATTGCATAGAACCACCAGTAGTCGGCAAAGGGAAATAATGTCATTTATGATTCTCCAATCTTAATAGAAATAGTAAAGTCCTTTCTGTTGAAACCAGTTAATAAAGAAAAGCCCGAAGGTTTTCTAACAATTGCTTTTCTTTCCGGCTAATACGGTGGTCAATATCCATTAGGGATCTGCCGCCCGCCGAAGCCGCAACGCTTTCACATCTTTTTAGAAGTTTTGCTTTTAGCCGCGTGCGGTCTTTCACCGTCATCTTTTCTAATGATTCGTTTATCAGGTCAAGACAATGATCAAAAAAATTCTGGCTGGGCTGGTATTTAAAAAAATCGTCAATGACGTCGTTGAATTCATGCCGGGCATCGATTGCCTCTTCGCGGGCTGCTGTAAAGATCTCGTGTTTTTCGTGCGGCGAAACAGCCTTGCACACCCATGCTGTTTGGATCAAGGGGATCAAAAATAACAGTGAAAGTTCTTCATCGGAAAGTTCTTCAACGGTTTCAACGTTTTGAAATAGTTCATTTCTTTTTTTCATAGATACTCCTTTTTGACTTGCCCCACACAGAAAAAAACCCTGTGCGCACAAATAACTAATAAGTTAAAAATGTTGCACAAGGTCTTGATATTTTCTCCGATGAACCGAATCGCTTTCCGCTCAAGCAATTGTATTGACGATTTCACCGAACCAAATAGGGCTATCTACTCCCCTTGTTCCGAATTGTTTTAGAATGATAATGGATACCTTACTTTTATGTCAAGTATGAGTTGTCAATTGACAATTGGGGGTGAGAAGGTGTCAATATGAAAACAAGGCAATAACATACTAACGAATTGATCGACGAACCGAGTTCATGACTTCAGCGGCACGTGCACAATCCCGTCGTTTTGCATGGATGGAATACGAGACCGCCCTTGCAAAGCAAAGGCGGAGGACAATTCAATACTGCTCAGTATGGGGTATTTTCCGCCTGCCATTGGTGCGACGTAATTGAACCGAATGGTTTGAAGATGGGCATATTGCTGTGATCATGAATGAGAATTTCATAAATATAAAGGTTGATATGGAAGACTGCCCGGATATCGACACGATTGATGTGAGTTCCGTTGAGCTTACGACTCGCAGCGGAGGAAGGCCGTTGGATGTGTTATTAACTCCTGATCAAATTCCGTTTTTCGGTGGAACATCTTTTCCGCCTCCGCCGCGATACGAAATTCAGGGCCTTGATTATGAATTTACGAGCATAGCGGATGCGAATTGGAATCGCCTCGACGAGACCATGCATTCGGCAAAGTATGTCTTTGATGGGATCAAAACAAATTCCGTAGAACAGCCGGATGCTAAGAGTTTTTCGAACGAGATCTTTGATTCCGGCTAATATTGGTTTTTAGAAAGTTTGATCCTATAAACGTGGATTTGGCTGGGCTCTAAAATTTCTTGCTCCGCGGTCGCTCGAATGAATTCTTAGGTGTTACGAATTGATTAGTAGTAAGGCTGGGCTCGAAATCGTCGTGATGATTTGCATGAAAATAGCGCTCGCCGGCATTTATGATCAACTGGTCGGCGGGTTTCATCGCCAATCGGTCGACGCGAATTGGCTGACTCTGCATATTAAAAAATACTTTGTGACAATGCGCAGCTCGCACGGACCTATGTGCAATTGTTTCATCGTGCTGTGACCAACACGCGGTCTATCCGTTTACCGTCCATATCTACAATCTCAAAAGTATAATTTTCCCACTCAAAATGATCACCGATAGCGGGAAATTTTTCGAGGCGCTTTATAATAAAACCTGCCAATGTCTCGTACATTCCCGTTTCGCCTGCCGGCAGACCCGAGATACCAAGGATGTTTGTAAACTCACTATTTGATAGCCTTGCGTCAAGGAGCCATGAACCATCCTCGCGCTGTACTGCACTTTCATTCCGGACTCCCCGAAACGAAAGATCACCAACGATCGCCTCCAGAATGTCATTGGTCGTTACAATTCCGTGCGTCGATCCAAATTCATCGACAACGACCGCGATCTTTGTGCTTGAATCACGAAATTGCTCCAGTACATCAAGGATCGTCGAAGTCTCGGGAATAAAGATCGGTTCGCGAACCAGCTTTTCAATGATAAATGGTTCGTCTTCAATTAGAAGGTTCATGACGTCGCGAGCTTTCAGAAAGCCGCTTATATCGTCCAGACTCCCGTTCCCGGCCAGGAGCCTTGAATATGGTGCATTCATGATCTTTCGCTCGATCTCGGATTTTCGATCTTGTAGGTTGATCCATTCGATCTTTGTGCGCGGCGTCATAAGCGCGGTGATCTGTTGATCATCGAGACGGGTAATACTCTCCATCAATTCTTGTTCGGTTTCTTCCAAAACCCCCGAACTTGCTCCCTGGAGAATGATCGCCTTGATCTCTTCTTCGGATACATGATCTTCATCGACATTGTCCAAACGGAAAAGCCTAAGTACCGATCCCGTTGATGCGCTTAAGAGCCAAACGATCGGAGCGGTCAGCTTTGAGACCAAATTCATCGGTCGCGACATCCGCGCGGCGATTTTTTCCGGAGCATTTAGCGCGATGCGCTTTGGTATCAATTCTCCCAAGACAAGGGAAAAGTATGTGATGACCACGACAACGGTCCCGAAGCTGATCTGCTGAGCGTACGGAGCTAGAACTGATACGTTTCCGATCACCGGTTCGAGGTGGACGGCAAGTGCTGCGCCTCCAAACGCACCCGAAAGCACGCCTACCAGCGTAATGCCGATTTGAACCGTCGAAAGGAAGCGATCGGGCGAATCTGCGATCTTAAGCGCGGCCTTTGCGCCATTATCGCCCTCTTTCGATCGCTGCTCGAGCCGGAACTTCCGGGCGGAGACGATCGCAATTTCCGACATTGAAAACAACCCGTTTACGATAATCAGGATAAATAGTAAAAAAATCTCAAGACCGATCTGTTCAAATGCCATCATGAATCCGTCGATAGTTCTTTAAGTTTTGCCGGAAAGATCAGTGAAGCTACGATCGAACACGCGATCACACTCAAAATAAATCCTAGCGAATAACCAATCGGGAATTTCCCTCCAAAAGCATCATTTAGGTATACCATTTTTAGACCGACGAATACTAAAACCAATGCCAATCCATACTTTAACAAATGAAACTTGTCGATCACGCCTGCCAGCATAAAGTACATCGAACGCAGTCCGAGGATCGCGAGAATGTTGGAAGTAAATACGACGAGCGGTTCGTTAGTGACGGCAAAAATAGCCGGAACGCTGTCGACCGCAAAAATGATATCAGTCGCTTCAAGAAAGATAAGAGCAATAAAAAGCGGGGTAGCATGGAGAATATTATTCTTA